>CAVGAH010000072.1:0-10579 GCA_963627215.1 bacterium
GTACAGAAGCATGAAATAAGGGGATATCATTTCAGGATTGTGACACCATGCGCATTTCAGCGGGCAGCCCTTCAGGAATACGGTCGTGCGTATTCCCGGGCCGTCCTCTGTAGAAAAGCGCTGTATGCCCCCTACGTAGCAGCTGTCTTTCCTTAGCATGGATTGTGAGCAGTTCTTGCGATAACGTTTTCCTGAACATCCTTGTCGAGTTCAGTGAAGTAAGCAAGATATCCTGCTACACGCACGAGAAGGTTTCTGTACTTTTCAGGCTCCTTCTGAGCAGCTCTTAATGTATTGTTGTCTACAACGTTTATCTGGATGTGCTCGCCCATATTGTCAAAATATGTTTGGATAACGCTTCTTAAGATCTCGCGGCCCTTTTCACCCTGTACGCTTCTTGGATCGAATCTCAGGTTGTAGAGGCAGCCGTCCTTTGCGTTCTTCTGGTCGAGCTTTGCTACTGATTTTACAGTCGCAGTAGGACCGTTTACATCACGTCCCATTACAGGAGAGCAGTTATCGTTTACGCCTTCATAAGCGAAACGTCCGTCTGCTGACGCGAGTACGCACTTACCCTGTGAAACGTTCATTGACTGTGATTCTACAACTACCTGGTAGTTGCCGCCTCTTGAATCCTTGTATCTGCCGAGGCTTTCTGCGTAATGCTTTACGATGCCTGCTGCGATAGCGTCAACGTAATCGTTGTCATTACCGTACTTAGGAGCCTTATTGAGGAGAGTGAGTCTCATAGCCTCTGCGCCCTCAAAGTTGTTGTGGAGAGCTTCCATAAGCTCATCGATAGTGTAGAGCTTTTCCTTGAAGATTATAGTATCTATAGCTGCGATAGCATCTGTAACGTTTCCGATACCATTGATGAATGCACCTGATTCTGAGAATCTTGCTCCGCCTTCCTGTACAGACATACCCTTGTCGATGCAGTCGTTTATCATCATTGAAGCGAATGCTACAGGTGCTCTGTCAGCATGCATAGATCCTACTGCGTTGAAGCCTGTGAGCATAAGGTCTACGAAGTAATCGATCTGCTTGTAGAGTGCGTCAACGATCTTTTCTTTTGTATCTAATGTGTGAAGCTCACCGGTCTTGATACCGAGCTGCTTCTTTGTGATAGGATTCCAGCCGTTATGAAGAACGAGCTCGAGGCACTTGAGCAGGTTTACGTAGCCTACTGTAGGACGTCCGTCTGAGCAGCCTGCAACTATCGGCTGTACGCATCCCTGGATACCCCAGTTTCTTGCTTCCTCTGCAGAAACTCCGAGCTTTTCCATTACCATAGGAACGACTAACTCGTCATTGAAGAATGCCGGTGTAGCGAGTCCATCCTGTATCATCTTAAGGCCTTCTTCTATAAGGTCTTCTGAAAGGCCCTTAAAGTATCTTACTGAAGCTGTAGGCTGTGATGTCTGCACATCTCTGTTTGCGCGGAGCGCGAGGAACGACATTTCATTAGTAGCGTCGCTGCCGTCTGCCTTCTGACCGCCTACGATAAGGTTCTGCCAGATAGGATATCCTGCGAATGATGAGCTGTAGAACTTATCTCTGAGCTTGAGGATATCTGTGAACTTTATGTAGAGGCATTCTACGTATTCCATAGCCTTTTCTTCAGTGATGCGACCTTCCTTTAAATCATTTACATAGAAAGGATTCATGTACTGGTCGAATCTGTGGAGTGAAGTTCCGTGGCCGTTTGCTTCTATAGAGATGATAACGTGGATGAACCATACCATCTGGATAGCTTCAGCAAATGTCTTTGGAGCTTTGATAGGGATCCTGCTGCATATATCGCTTATCTCGAGAAGCTCAGCCTTTCTTACAGGATCTTTTTCCTCTGCTGCCTGCTTTGCTGCAAGTTCGCTGTAGCGGTGAGCGTAAGCTTCTGCTGCGTCGATAGTGATTATTACTGCATTCCAGAAGTCTACCTGTCTCATCTTTTCTACGCTGTCAACAACGCATTCTTCGATCTTCTTGCGGCATCTTTCTCTCTGATAGCCGAGTCCGTGTTCGAGAGCTGTCCAGTAATCAGGTGTGAGGTGGCCTGTGCCGCAGTCTCTGTTGCCGATAGTCATAACGCCTGCGCTTTCAGCTTCCTTTGCTTCTTCTGAAAGCACCTTTTCAACAGCCTTGTCGAAGCTTCTGCCTCTCCACTTTTCGAGTATCTCAACGAGTTCCTTCTTTTCTTCTTCGCTTATTTCAAGCGGATCGCTCGGTCTTGTCTGGAAATCGTCGATCTCATCTATGATCCACTCTGAGAAATATTCAGGGAATACAGGAGCGCATCTCGGTTTGTCGTTATGGTTTCCGACTATGAGCTCTCCTTCCTGAATGTAAATCGTCATATTTCTTAATATATGAGAAAGTGCGTATGCTCTCTGCAGTACAGGTGTTTCTACTGCGTACTTTTCATAGGCTTCTGTGGCGAGACGCGCTCTTTCTACACTTAAACTTGGCTTTGCATCCTGCTGCATCTGCTTGAGTTTTGCTATACGGTCTGTCATATTTGTTCCTCCTTGATGTATATCTGAAATAAACGATCTTCGTTTTTCCCGGGGTGCTTTGTTTATTTCTTGACAACAGTTTACGAAGATTTTAGTATTAAGTAAAACGTTCAAATTCGATATCAGATATAACATTTTCTTATACGGAGGCGGTCATGAATCCAACAAAATATGAGATAATCCTTAAGGTAGTAGACACAAACAGCTTTTCTAAAACAGCAGAATATTTCCAGTACAGCCAGTCAGCCATCAGCCAGACAGTCAAGGCGATGGAATCAGATTACGGAATAACCCTGTTCCACCGCACGCCTCATGGCGTGATACCGACACAGTCTCTTGAAAAGCTGCTGCCTACGCTTTACAACATTGCTTTTGAATCAAGGCGCTTAAATGAACAGCTTGAAGAGCTTGCTGACATACAGAATGGGACAATAAAACTGGGAAGCTACGTAAGCGTCTCATGCTACGGTCTGCCGGAGCTTATCCACCAGTACAGCCAGCTCTATCCTAAAGTCAAATTTGAACTTTATCAGCTCGATGACATACCTGCCGTTAAAATGCTCCGAAAGGGACAGATAGACGCCTGCATAATGTGCGACCCACACGAGAAAGGTCTGAAATTCCTTGAGCTTTATGAGGATCCGTTTGTCGTCGTAGTGCCTGAGGACTTTTCTGCGGTCAACAACCGATACATACCGCTCGAGGAGCTTCGTCACACACCGTTCATTTTCCTTGATGTCGGCTATTCATTATATATAAACGAGATATTTGACAAGAGCGGAATCAGACCCGATACTATTTGCACGATGACTGATGACCGAACTATACTCGCCATGGTCGAGCGCGGCTTCGGCTTTTCCATACTTCCAAAGCTCACTCTTGCCAGAACGCCGTATAAGGTCAAAACACTTTACACAAACCCTAATATCTCAAGGAATATAGGTTTTGTAGTCAGAAACGGCGATTATAACTCACGCGCGCTCAAGACTTTTATAAAATTTGTCAGAAACAACATAAGCGTGCTCGGCTGATGTTTTCAGCGAATACCTGAACGAATGCAATAAATACAGTAAGCCGGCGCCAGGCGCCGCATCATAACAAAAACTAAAAAACTCCGAAGCGTCTGCAAGATCGTTTCGGAGTTTTCCTATTGCTGATGAAATTAAGAAAGTGGCTTTTCTTTCGTATGTATGTATGATAACGCATAGTTACGATTAAGTAAAACCAGCTTTTTTGATGCAAGTCATAAGTTGTACTTATATCATAGTGAATTTTATCTATACAAATATTCCTATACTTACATACTTATTGTTAACAAATATGTTATGCCACCCTGCCTACGGCGTATACCGCTGCGGAAGTACCTGTATCTGCTTCGCTTCCGCCTGCAGAGTTATCAGTCCACTTGTTTACAAAATACATTCCTATAAGAATTTCTGCAGCTATTATTATCACCATAGCTATCAGAACCATTATCCCGCGTTTTTTATTGTTGTTCATTTTGTTTTCTCACCTTTTCATAATACTCAATATATCTGTACGAATGCCCGCCCATACCGTGCGCAGCGTCACCGCTGCCTGAGGCGCATATATGTTATATCTTATTATACATAGCATATTTTTTCAACTGAAATCATTTATCTGCGCGCCGGGCGCGGCTGGTATGTTTCAGCGACTTTGCCGCGCATTACGTGATCATTTGAAGCATAAAAAGACCTGCTTCGACGTTTCGGATCCGTTCCGTTGCGCCTTGCAGGTCTTTTCTTTTGTGCTATTGAGTTTTAAAACGCGTTTTTGTATATATCAAGTATCTGTTCTTCTGAAAGCGGGATGTAATTATTTTTGAGGAGGCGTTGCTGTGTCGCTATTACGTCCTTTGCAAATACCGGCAGGTCGCTCTCTTTTACGCCGAGATCTCTGAGCGGTTGTTTTACCAGAACCTTGTCGAGCAGGCTGTATAATGCTTCCAGGGCGTTTTCCGTATCTCCGCCAAGGCATTCTGTTATTATCGTTTCAAGTTCGTTTATGCTGCCTGACGGTCTTATCTCCTTGTACTTTTTCATGACGTCTTTGAACATGAGCTGGTTTGACTGGCCATGCGGTATGTGATATACGGATCCGAGCGGATACGCGCATGCATGTACTGCGGCGCAGCCTGCGTAACCGAACGCTATGCCTGCCCAGTTTGATGCTCTCAGAAAATCTGCTGCATATTTTTTCCAGCCTTCTTCTATGCCTGACTCGTCTGAAGCTGCTGCGCTCCAGCATTTTATTATCGTTTTAAGCGCCTCTGCAGAAAACATGCGTGAAATGCTGCATGAGTTCGGGCTTAGCAGTGACTCGACACTGTGTACCATGGCATCTATCGATGATGTTGCAAATGTTTTATACGGCAGCGAGCTGAGCATTTCAGGTATTATGGCCGCCTTATCAGCAAACATCGCGTCTGACGCGAGCCCCATCTTCACGCCTTTGCTTACGCGGTTTATTACTGAGATATTGGTCACTTCGCTTCCTGTGCCGCACGATGTCGGCACAAGTATGAGCTTATGGCGCTTTTCAAGAGCTGATACGTTGTCATACATATCGTCTATGTGATCCTGCGGACCGGCTGCGGCTATAATCTTTGCAATGTCTATCACTGTACCGCCTCCGACAGCTATAAGTCTGTCATATTTTACGCTGCGGAGCGCGTCTATCATCGCATCGACCATTCCGTCTGTCGGCTCGCCTTCTCCGTACTTTTCGCGGAATATGCTCTGTACGCCTGTATCGAGCGGCGCTATATACTTTTCGAAAGTATGTCCACCGCAGAGTACGAGGTCATCAGGACCGAGGCCTGCTTCCTCTGCAAACTGTTTAAATGTTTCGTATTCTTCAATTTCTGTCTTTATTGAAAAGCTTTTCATTTTATTATGCCTCTTTCTTCATGCCGGCAGCCTCGAGCGCAAATTTGCGTTCCAGTGCGTCTATTATGAGATCTGCCGTCTGCTCCCAGCCGAGAAGGCTGCTGTTGAGAAGAAGGTCTCTTGTATGTACGTCGCTGCGCTTCTTTCCTGTGATGTATTCGTGTCTCGCGTGCTGTGCTTTGTTGACTGATTCCCATTCGGTTCTGGCTGTGTTGATGTTCTTTATTCCCTTTTCACGCATGACCTCTGATATCTCATCTCTTTCAGGAGCGTATACGTACACGTTCAGTACATCGTTTCTGTCGCGAAGTATATAGTCGCTGCTTCGTCCGACGATCACGCACGATGACTTTTCAGCAAAATCATGTATCGTTCTGAACTGAGCGTCTATAACACGGTTTGACAGGTTTGCGTAACGGACGCCGTAAGATGTATCGAATCCGTATCTTACGCCGATCTTAGTATCGGCTTCCTCGACAAGTCCCTTGTCTACACCGATCTGCTCTACTACCTTATCGACAAGGTCGCGATTGTAATAGTCTATACCGAGATGATCTGCGACCATCTTTGCGATCTGCGGACCGCCGCTGCCGTACTCGCATCCGACTGTGATGACGAAATGCTTTTCAGGGTATTTCTGTCTGTCAGCAGAGGCAGTATCTGACTTTTCACTTGACGCTTTCGCTGCTTTCTTTTCAGGATCTTCTGCGACGATAAATATATCGCGTCCGAATTCTGCTCCGTACTTTTTCCTTGAGTATGCATAGAAGCAAGCTCCGAGGGCAAGCCATGTGCCTACTACTATCCATTCCTGCCATACGAGAGCTGCCGAGAATGAAGCAGGTATTATATATAACAGCGTCATGAACGCTGCCATCGCTACTGCCATTATTCCTACAAAGGTACCCGCCTTGACATTGTACGGTCTTTCCATTTCAGGCTTTTTCTTCCTTAATATGCAGAATGATATAGCTACGAACATGTATGCGACAACGCATCCGAATGAAGCGGCATCAACGAGCCATACAAGCACGCCTCTTCCGAAGAACGGAGCTATGCAGCATGCGATACCACACAGTATAATAGCTGCTTCAGGTGTTTTGTGTTTGCCGAGCTTTCCGAACATAGCCGGGATCATAAGTGATTCGCCCATTGAGTATAGCGCACGGCTTCCACCCATCAGGAATGAGTTCCATGATGTTATGATGCCGCACAGACCGCCTATTATGAGAACTTTACCCATAAGCGGTGAACCGAAGGCTATCTCTATCGCCTTTGCTGATACGAGGCCGTTCTGTGATGCCAATTCCTGCGCTATAGCGCTCTGCGGCATGATGTAGCATACTGCGAATATTATGAGCAGATACCATGCTACTGCAAGGAATATAGACAGGAGCATTATTTTTCCTATTTTTTTGTAAGCTACGTTTATTTCCTCTGCAGCCTGAGGTATAACATCAAAGCCTATGAACAGGAACGGTGTCATGCAGGCTACTTTAAATACGCTGCCGAGAGTAGTTCCCGTGCCTGATTCCCACATCTGGCCTGATATATTTGATGCATCGCCGTTTACAGCTGAGCCTGCTACAAGAAGTATGCCTGCTACTGCAATAATGGCTGTAAGGACTGTCTGCAGCATGGCTGCAGTTTTGGCGCCCTTAAGATTTATATAGGTTATAAGTATCGCAAAGCCTACGCCGAGCAGTATAGTTGTAAGATATATGTCTCTTCCTGCTATAGAATAAAGATATATCTGGTTAAAATCAGGAAAGAGATACGTTATGACTGTAGGAAGCGCGGTCGCTTCAAAAGCTGCTGTCGCCACATATCCCAGTATTATCATCCATGTACAGACGAATGAGCCGGTCGCGCCCATCGCCCTGTAGCTGAATACGTGCTCGCCTCCGCACTGCGGCATGGCTGACGTGAGTTCAGCATATGTAAGCCCTACGAATATTACCATCAGGCCGCCGATCAGCATCGCTATGATGGAACCCATAAAGCCGGCAGTCGTTATCCAGTCTCCTGAGTTTATTACCCATCCCCAGCCGATCATAGCTCCGAACGCGATAACGAGTATATCCCACGCGCCCATTACCTTATCAAACTTTGATTTCTGTTCCATAGCCTTTTCCTCCGGAAGTTCTCAGCTCCGGCGCTTTTTAAGCATCCAGAGCTTCCTTCAGTGATTCCTCGAATATTTCAAGTCCTTTTTCCATCTGTTCGTCTGTCATCTTGAGCGGTGCAAGGAAGCGGATAACATTTCCTGCGGTACCGCAGTTTTCGAGAAGCAGCCCCTTCTGCATAGCGTTCTGTATGAGCTTTGATGCTATTTCAGTTGCAGGCTCCTTGCTCTTCTTATTCTTAACAAGTTCAATACCTATCATAGCGCCGAGACCTCTTACGTCCCCTACTACTTCGTATTTTTCCTTAAGCTCATTGTAGCGCTTCATCACTACGTCTCCGATATGTCTTGCCTTACCTGCATAATCGTCTCTCTTCATGATGTCCATGACTGCGAGAGCTGCTGCGCATGAAACAGGGTTTCCGCAGAATGTTCCTCCGATAGTACCTGCAGGAGCTGCATCCATGATTTCTGCTCTTGCTGTTATGGCTGATATTGGAAGACCTGCTCCGAGAGATTTTGCTGTAGCAATGATATCAGGGGCTGCACCTGCTTCTTTCCAGTACTCGGAAGCGAAGTATTTACCTGTTCTGCAGTTGCCGCACTGTACTTCATCGGCTATGAGCAGGATACCGTTGTCATCACAGATCTTTCTGACTGCTTTTATCCATTCTATCGGAGCCGGGATAAATCCGCCTTCACCCTGGAACGGTTCAACGATCATGCATGCGATCTCGCTTGCAGGAGCGCCTTCATCGAATATTCTTTCAAGCTCGTCTATGTAGTACTTTATAGCTTCTTTTTCACTGAGTCCTTCCGGTGCTCTGTACAGATAAGGATAAGGTGCGCGATATATGCCTGAAGGGAAAGGTCCCATGCCGACTGCATATACCTTCTTTGCTGTCAGCGCCATCGTCAGGTTCGTTCTTCCGTGGAATGCGCCTGAGAAGCAGATCACGCTGTTTCTCTTTGTGTATGCTTTTGCGATCTTTATAGCGTTCTCATCACATTCAGCGCCTGAGTTTGCGAAGTATGTCTTAAGCTTGTCACCCTTGCATGGCATTATTTCATTTAATCTTTCTGCAAGTGTTACATATCCGTCGTGTACGTATACATTGAATATAGTATGGAAATATTTTTCAGTCTGAGCTTTTACAGCTTCTATTACTTCAGGATCTGAATATCCGATGTTGAGCACGCCTACGCCTCCGACCCAGTCGAGGAATTTATTTCCGTCGAGGTCTTCAAACATTGCACCTGATCCCTGCTTTATGCATATAGGATATGTTTTGCCGCACAGCGCCTGAGGGATGGCATCATTTCTTCTGTTGAGAAGCTTTTCTGATTCAGGACCCGGTACGTGAGCTGTAACGATCTCAGGAAGTGCTTTTGCTAATTCTGCTGTGTTCATGATTCAATTCTCCTTTTCATAATTCCTTTTATTTTCATAGTTATACGACAAAAGGCGCCGGACTGAATTCTTTATCTGAATTCGTGATCCGACGCCTTTGTCTTTCATGATCATTTATTATGGTATGAATTATACTATTTTTTATTTTGTATGCAATATTTCCGACAAACTATATTTTTTGTGCACCATGCATAAAAGCGACGATCTGTACAGAGACACTGTGCTACTTTCTCACGCTGTTTCTGTAATTTCTTATCATAAATGCTGATTTCAGGAGCATACAGCTGTTCAGATCATCAAATTCACGCCCCAGTGTCTCACGTATCTTATTTATACGATAACTGAGTGTATTTCTGTGTATGAAAAGCGCCTCTGCAGTATCCTTTGCGCTGCAGCTGTGTTCAAGGTAGCTTTCAAGCGTCTCGCACAAATTACCGTTATTTATCTCGTCAGCATGTATGAGCCTGCCTATATACCGTTCGACATAATTATCCAGGAACCTTCCATCCTCTATCCTCGATATCAGCGTATAAAATCCCTGATCCTCGAAAAAATATGCACCTTCTCCGTTATCTGAAAATTCAGCAGCTTTTATCGCGGCAGCGGCCTCGCGCCGGCTTATCCTCACATCCTCCAGATAATCAACACTGCTTCCGACTCCTGCTTTTACTGTTATCCCGTATATTTTTTCAGCATTTTCAATAGTACTTCGTATTATGCTTCTAAGCTCGCTCCTGTCTGTCCTGTCTGTAGAGACGAGTGCCAGTACCGAGCCAGTCTGAGGAAGCATTATCGGCATTACGGCTGATGCTGCCGCAAACGCGGTTTCTATGATATTTTTGAGATCCTGACCTGTAGTCAGAGAGTCACCGTCATCATCATTTTTCGAAGCAAAAGTAAACTCCACGACACAAAAGCTTCCTGTAAGATCTATATTCAGATATCTCGCCTGCGCAAGCACGCTATCCCTGTTAAGATGTTCCGCATCAAGTATGGATGCAAATACCTGTTCCTCCATATTTTTATTATTTTCTTCCAGTACGAGCCTCTTACACATTATCTGAGAAAGATCGATCAGCGGAAATCTCTCCATGAGTTCAAAAAGCGGCAGGCTGTGCATGTCGCAGTATCTTTCGAGCACATCAGATATCTGCCCTTCGTTTATACCGAGCGCCGCTATGCCTGAATCGTTCATCCTGCCTATGAGGTCCATCAGTTTTTCTCTGTCATCTGTAACGTTCCTGTTTGTAAGTATGACAAATTCCCCACCGTGTATGTAGTTCTCCATGCGATACTCACTCTGCACGCACTGCAGGCAGTCAGCAAAATATATCCACCTTATGCTGCGATTGAGCCCTGCCGCACCTGCCTTCAGCCGGATCACATCTGACAGCTCCGGCATCTGCATCATATCTTTGCAGTTCATAATATCTACGCCCCGTTTCACAATAAATTTTATCAAATGGTCAAATATATTATACGAATAAGCGATGCATGCATACAAGTATTTTGTGAGATGCGGCCGCAACAGGCAGCGACACTGCATGCCGACCGCCGTGTCCGTGTGGCAGCCTGCATGCAGTGTCGCAAATAGGTTTTAAAAAATTATGAAATATACTTG
>CAVGAH010000073.1:0-10549 GCA_963627215.1 bacterium
GTACAAAGAAAACAAGTGCATCAAATGCGGACAGTGCATAAAAAGCTGTCCGCAGGGAGCACTTTCATTCGAGAACGGAGCTGTTTTCACAGATATGATAAAATGCGCCAGATGCATGAAATGTATAAAAGCCTGTCCGTCAGAAGCGTTATATTCAAAATCAAATGAAATGACAGTTGACGAAGTAGTAGAAGAGATATTAAAAGACAAAGACTTCTACGAAGCGTCAAGCGGCGGTGTAACATTGAGCGGCGGCGAAATACTTGCTAACGCGCCGTTTGCGATAAATGTAGCTCAGAAATGCAAAAGTATCGGAATATCTGTAGCAGCCGACACGAGCGGCTTCGGCAAGTATGACGATCTGCTGACACTTGCTGAGATATCAGACGTCATACTTTATGATCTGAAGCATATGGACAGGGAAACTCACAAAGAACTTACAGGACAGTACCCTGATATCATCTGGGACAATCTGATAAGGCTTTCCGAGGATCCTGAAATAAACAGAAAGATAATAATAAGAGTTCCTTTTATTCATCCTCTTAATGATACTGTTGAAAATACAAATGCCCTGTGCGAGTTCATGAAACAGCATGACCTTAAAACAGTAAATTTCCTGCCATATCACAGCATGGGAATTTCAAAGGCGAGAGAGGTCGATATCATACAGGAAAAATATGAGGAGCCTTCAGAAGATACACTTGCATACGTAAGACAGAAATTTGAAGAAAACGGTATTAATGTAACAATAATGGGAAAAGAATCGTAAGAACGTAAGGAGAAAGAAAATGGGTAAGAAAATCGGTTTTATCGGCGGCGGAATGATGGCTGAAGGAATCATCCAGGGAATGGTAAAGAATCCTTATTTCAAGGCAGAAGAAATATACGTATATGATATCGTAGGCGCAAGAGTGGATTACCTTGCTGAAACATACGGCCTTAACCCGTGCAAGGACACTAAGAGCTCTGTAGAAAACGCAGACCTCGTAATATTCGCAGTTCGTCCGCAGGACGCTCCGGGCGTATGCGCAGAAGTAAAGCCTTATCTGAGCAGCAATACAGTACTCGCAACTATATGCGCAGGCATCCTCGTAGAAAACTACGCAGAATGGCTCGGCGAAGAACAGAAGGTAGTAAGGATCATGCCTAACACTCTCACAGAGACAAAGCACGGCTACAGCGTTATCTACCCTAATGCAGTGACTGAAGAGAATGACCTCGAAATACTTAACCAGGTACTTGAATCTATCGGTCAGGTAATGAAGATCCGTCAGGATATGTTTGACGCATTCACAGCATACAGCTGCGCAGGCCCTGCATACATACTTCACTTCTTAAGCGCTATGATCGATGCAGGCGTAAGAGCAGGCTTCTCAAGAAAGGACGCAAGAGCTCTTACTCTCGAAAACCTCATCGGAACTTCAATGAAGGTATCACAGATAGGCAAGCATCCTTTAGACGTTCTTGACCTTATGACATCTCCTGCAGGCGTAACTATCGAAGCTGTTTACAGAATGAACAAGACAGGTATGTACGCAAGCGTTATGGACAGCGTAGGAGTAGCCGTAGAAAAGTCTACATCATTAGGTTAAGCGAGGAAAGGAGAGCATCTGATCCGGAGTCTTCGGAATATTCGGAGTCAGGTAGTATGAAACAATGAAGCAGATAAAGACTGAAAAGAGCGCTACCTTCGGCGGTTCGTTGCTCGTCATGGCGGCAGTTACCGTGATACTTCTTGTAGGCGTTCTTGTTCTGAAGCTGGATCCGTATATTCCGCTGATGACAGCGACGATCCCTATCACGATATATGGTATACATCTCGGAATATCATGGAAGGAACTGATGGAAAATGCATATACTTCCATAGCCGGGTGTATGGAAGCAGCCATCCTCATACTTACTATCGGTATGGTAGTAGGTTCGTGGATAGCCAGCGGAACAGTTCCCGTTCTTATATATTACGGAATAAAATTACTGTCACCGGCGCTGGTGCTGCCGTTATCATTCTTACTCACAGCTCTCATGAGCATGCTTACAGGCTCGTCATGGACTACAGTAGGCACATTAGGCGTTGCATTCCTCGGTATAGGAACTGCAATGGACATAAATCCTGCCATAATGGTATCTACTATAGTAGGCGGAGCATTCTTCGGAAACGCCCAGTCACCGATGGCAGACATACCGGTATTCTCAGAAAGTATCTCAGGCGTTGAGTCGTACAAGGGAACAAAGGCTTCTATCGCGGCAAACATCCCTGCATTTGTAATATCTACAGTAATATACGCCGTTATCGGCATAAAATACGCTTCAGCAGGCGGTGACGGAGTACTTGAGAGCACCCAGACAGTACTTAACGGTCTCAGTGAAAACTTCAATCTTTCATTTGTTGCATTTATCCCGGCGATACTTATGATAATCTGCATGGCTGTAAAGCTCCCGGGTATCCCTACGAGATTCGTAGCGTTCTTCTCTGCCCTTATCGTAGCAGTGCTTTTCCAGGGCGAAGGTCTTAAAGATTCATTCGGCTACCTCATAAGCGGATTCGTAGGAAATACAGGCGTAGAAGCCGTAGACAATATCCTCACAAGAGGCGGCATGAACGGAATGACGGGAACTATCGTAATAATGATATTCTCAATGTGGATAGCAGGCATAATCGCCAGAACGAAGATCGTTGATGTAATACTCGGAAAAGTATCAGGCCTTGTAAAGCGCATCGGTCTTCTCGTAACTACGACAACAGTATGCACATTCATATTCAACTTCATCGCAGCAGACCCGTTCCTTTCAGTCTCACTTCCTGTAAAGGCGTTCGGAAAGTCATTCGATGAGCTTGGCTACAGCAGAACTGTACTCTGCAGATGCGTAAACATGGCAGCGTACTTCGCGCCTATGGTACCGTGGGGCTCAGGCGGCATATTCGTTGCAGCGACACTCGGAGTTCCTGTAATGGAATATCTCCCGTACTACTTCGTAGGCATCATAGCTCCGATAGTAGCTATAATTCTGGCGTTCACAGGCATAGCGATGCCAAAGACAGACAAGGCAAAAGAAGACAGCGCTGATCTTGCGGAATGCGCTGTTACGGAGTAAAATCAAATAAATTTCATCTGTAATGAAATTTTAACAAATAAAAACCAACATAAATTATCAATCGAAATTTAAAATAACTAATAAAAATACAATATGTTATAACGTAGCGCCAGATGTCCCCCGCCTCTATAGGCGGCGGGTTCCATTTGGCCGCCGGGCGGCCGGGCAGACCTGAAGTTAAAAACTGGAGCAGAAATATGATCATCAATAAACAAGAAAAGAAAAGTTCATTTAAGGGATCTGTACTTATTCTGATGATAATGGTCATTATATTCGGAGTATGTATCATAAAGTATAAATTTGAAGCTCACGTGCCTATTTCCATGTGCATCGGCATGATTATAATCTACGGCTGCACTGCGCTTGGAATAAAATGGAAAGATATGAGCGTTTCTATTATAAACAGCGTGTCACCGTCACTTGAGTGCATGCTCATAATACTTATGATAGGAGCTACTGTGGGAACATGGATAGCAGCCGGAACTGTTCCGTATCTTATAACTTTAGGTCTTACATTTATGACAGGCAGCCACTTCCTCTTATCGGCGCTCTGCGTATGTGCGGTAATGTCGATGTGTACAGGCTCTTCGTGGACTACGATGGGAACTATAGGAGTAGCGTTTATGGGAGTCGGCGCGGGTCTGGGCGTAGATCCTGCTATGACGGCAGGCGCGATAGTATGCGGCGCGTACCTTGGGGATACACAGTCGCCGCTTTCAGATCAGACAAATTTCTCTTCATCAGTTGCAAAGGCAGATCTGTATACGCATCTTAAGAGTATGATGTATACTACAGTTCCTGCGTTCGCTGTCTGTATCATAGCATTTTACATACTTGGAATGAAAAACGGCGGTGACGCCGACATGTCAACGATAGAAAATATGGTAGGCATCCTTGAAGAGGAATTCAATTTCACTCCGATACTGCTCATACCATTCGTGCTCATGTTTGTAATGGTACTTTTGAGGATACCTGCATTCCCGACGCTCCTGATCTGCTCATGTACAGGCATACCCTTCTCTGCAGTGCTTCAGGGAGCAAACATACTCGACGCAGGTACGTACTGGTATTCAGGCTTCGTAGGCTCAACAGGCGACGAGACTGTAGATTTTCTGCTCACGAGAGGCGGCATAACATCGATGTGGTATACACTGACTCTTATGATACTGTCGCTTACACTGGCGGGACTTCTCGAGCGCTGCGGCATAATAAGCAATCTCGTTGGCGGTATGTATTCACTTATACACGGAATACTCAGCCTTACAGTAGTCCAGCTTATAGCCGGATACGTACTGAGCTTTATCGCTTCAGACCCTTACCTTGCGATGCTCCTTCCGGCTAATGCGTTTGCTGAAAAATACGATGAATTAGGTTATGACAGGACAGTCCTGTCAAGAACGCTTGAAAACGGAGCTACGATAGTAGCACCTATGGTCCCGTGGGGCAGCAACGGCGTATATTGCGCTGCAGCGCTCGGCGTAGCGACCATACACTATATACCGTATTACTTTATGGGTATAATCACACCATTCATATGCATCTTATGCTGCGTAACAGGCTTCGGTATGCTGAAAAAGAGCGGTAAAGGTGGCAGAAAAAACAAAAAAGCTGAAGAAAAAGAAAATTACGATCTTAAATTCGCAGCAGAAGAATAGATGCTCGAAGGCAATAAAATAATGAATTAATGAATTATGGAAAAAACAAGAGCAATAATCGAACTTGAAAATAAGGGCGCAGATTTCAGCGTTCATGAAATAGATATAGATGAATTCGTAAGCGGCTCCGCTCTCGCAAGAGAAGGCGGTCAGGACCCGGCGCAGGTATAGAAATAGTGATAAAAGCGGAGCACCTGGCAGAGCTGATAAACGCAGAAATCGAAGATATCTGCAAAATAATGTAAAAATACAAAGTACGAAAAACTTCTTTTCTTAACAAAATAGATACACATGAAGCAGCAGACCTCCTCACTCCGGTCTGCTGTTTTGCATTTTTGCAGCAGATTTTTGCGTGCCTGCTACCGCGCAGGCGCGGCAAACTTTTTATTATCTCGATACCGCGCAAATGCGGCATACTGCAAAAGCTATTGATTTTTAAACATTTTATGATACAATAACTAAACGCCAGATGTTCCCCGCCTATGAAGGCCGGGAACATTCCCGAGTTTTGGCGGTGGACCATAATCCTCCGCCGAAACTCGAGCGGAGCTAAAGCTGCGTAAAATACGCGCCGCACTGATCAAGCGAGCTTGTCAGTGCTCTGCTACGCTTTAAGCGGTTGCAGCTTACAGTTTGTAACCTGCACCTAAAGCTCGAGAACAATTATCAGGAAATACACTTAAAAGAAGCCGGCGCCAATGCCGGCAATTTAATGCGTTATCGCAGTAAGGAGCATATTTTATGTTATTTGAAAATATTACCATACTTGATGAAGAGCTCGAAGTCAGACACAACATGTATGTTGGAATAAAAAACGAATTCATCGAATATATCGGTAAGGAAAGACCGTCAGAAGATTACGGCGAGACATACGACGGTAATGGAAAGCTGCTCATGTCAGCATTCTACAACGCCCATGCGCACAGCCCTATGATGATGATGCGCGGCTACGGCGAGAACCTTGCGCTCTCAGACTGGCTCAACAAAAAGATATTCCCGTTCGAGGATAAGCTTTACTCAGAAGCGGTGTATTATTCAACACTCCTCGCCATGGCAGAGTCTATGCGTTTTGGTATAGTTTCGTCGAGCGATATGTACTATTTCTGCGAAGATATGGCTAGAGCAGTCATAGAAAGCGGTGCAAAAGCCAACATCTCAAGAAGCATAACAAGCTTTGAAGAAGGATCGATAATCGGCAATGAACGATACAGAGAAGCCGAAGAACTCGTAAAGAACTTCCACGGCGCAGACGACGGCAAGATCCTCGTAGACGCAAGCATACACGCAGAGTACACAAATACAGAGCAGAGCATACGCGAAACAGCTGCTTTTGCCAAAGAATACGGCATAAACATGCACGTTCACGTTTCAGAAACAAAGTCAGAGCATGAGGAATGCAAGCAGCGCCACGGCGGCAGGACTCCTGTCCAGCTCCTTAATGACCTCGGCGCTTTCGATACAAACACTACAGCAGCGCACTGCGTATGGGTAGAGGAAGGCGACATGGAGATACTCGCAGGAAAGGGCGTAACAGTAGCATCATGCCCTGTAAGCAATCTTAAGCTCGCAAGCGGCATCTGCAACGTCCCTAAGCTCATCAACAAGGGCATAAACGTAGCGATAGGTACAGACAGCGTAGCTAGCAACAACAGCCTTAACTTCATAGAAGAAATGAAGTTCTTCGCACTGCTCAACAAGGCCGCTCACAGCGATCCTACTCTCATCACCCCAAAGCAGACTATCCACGCAGCGACATACGCAGGAGCACTTGCGCAGGGCAGACACGATTGCGGCAGACTCAGAGAAGGCAACAGAGCAGACCTCATAGTACTCGACATCTCAGCTCCGCATATGAGACCTGTACACGATCTTGCAACAAATCTCGTATATTCAGCATCAGGCAGTGACGTTATCCTGACTATGGCTGACGGAAAAGTACTTTACAAGGACGGCGATTTCCTGACTATAGACATAGAAAAAACTATAGCCGAGACAGAAGCAGCATGCAGGAACATCCTGTCAAGACTGTAAGCCATTATCAGATCAAAGCAGATTTAAAAATTCGAGGAAAATAATATATGGCAAAGAAAACATTTCTTAAAGGTGCCGTCATACTCGGTGTGGCGGGCATAATAATAAAAGTCCTCGGCGCGTTCTTCCGCATCCCGCTCGCAAATATCATCGGCGACACCGGAATGGGATATTATCAGACAGCGTATCCTGTATACGTACTCCTGCTGACGCTTTCGACAGCAGGCATACCTACAGCGATAGCTCGACTTGTATCAGAACGCACAGCCGAAGGCAACCACAGAGAAGCATACCGCATATTCCGTCTGTCATTTAAACTGCTGTTTATCATAGGCGTAGTATGCAGCGCGATACTCTTCTTCGGAGCGCCTTACATAGTAGGCATGTACGCGCGCCCGGAGGCAGTATACGCCATGCGCGCCATAGCACCGGCGCTGTTCTTCGTTCCACTGATGGCGTCATTCAGAGGATATTTCCAGGGCTTACAGAAAATGACTCCAACAGCGATATCGCAGGTATTTGAACAGCTTTTCAGAGTAATAGGCGGCCTTTCACTTGCGCTCATACTCGTACCTTACGGACTGCATTACGCTGCAGCAGGCGCGTCTTTCGGCGCTACGGCAGGCGCGATATTCGGACTTATAGCTATAGCCATAGTCTACATGAAGCAGCGAAAAGCGATACACGCAAGCATCGCAGCATCGCCTGAAAACGCAATAATGGAAGCGTCCGGCGATATACTTAAAAAGATAATAATAATCGCAGTACCTATTACCATAGGCGCAGCTATAATGCCGATAATGACAAATATAGACCTGATGATAGTAATGCGCCGTCTCACGGCTACAGGCTTCACAGGAGAAGAAGCAAACGACCTTTACGGCCAGCTTTCAGGCTTCGCAGCTCCGCTCATAAACTTCCCGCAGGTAATAACCCAGAGTATGGCGATGAGCCTTGTACCTGCAATAGCGGCAGCCCACCAGACGAACGACAGAGAAATGATGAATAAAAACGTCACTCTCGGCCTGAGAACAGCAATGCTCGTAGGCCTCCCGTGCGCGGTCGGCCTTTTCGTACTCGCAAAGCCGATCATGCTCCTGCTCTATCCTGCAGAAGCAGCCAGCGCAGCCAGTGCATCAGGATGCCTCGCGGTACTCGCAGTAGGTGTAATATTCCTGTCATCAGTACAGACGCTCACAGGCATGCTCCAAGGCATAGGCAAACAGCTCATCCCTGTTAAAAACCTCTGTATAGGTGCTGTTTTCAAGGTAATAATAACATATACGCTCACAGGCATACCGGCAATAAACGTAAAAGGCGCAGCAGCAGGCACAGTCTGCGCGTACCTCATAGCCTCATCGCTCAATCTCATAGCCGTAAGAAAATACACAGGCGTAAAGTTCGACATGACGCTCACATACATCAAGCCCGGCGTATCAGCCTTCGCAATGGGCGCAGTCGTATGGCTCATATACCACGCCCTTTACGGCATCCTCGGAAACGCCCTCTCAACAGTAGCAGGCGTTGGCGCAGGCGTGATCGTATACGCATTCCTGATACTCGCTCTTAATGGAATCACCGAAGAAGAAATGCTGATGCTCCCAAAAGGAAGAAAATTAGCAGCTATCGCTTCAAAAATAAAGAGACAATAGTGTTAATTGGTGCTTTTCTATTGACATGGCATCAGAATTATGTGAAAATGTTGCGTGACATATGAGTGGACAGGTTTTGAACGCTCAAACCCGTGCTCAAAACATAAAATATATACAGGTCAGAAGACCGGACAAAACTTAAGGAGGTCATGTCGTGAATAAGGCAGAATTAATTGCAGTTGTTGCAGAAAAAACAGGTTTTACAAAGAAGGATTCAGAAGCAGCAGTAAACGCATTCATCGGAAGCGTTGAAGAAGCTCTCGTTAACGGAGAAAAGGTTCAGCTCATAGGCTTCGGTACTTTCGAAACAAGAGAAAGAAAAGCAAGACAGGGCAGAAATCCAAGAAAGCCTGGCGAAACTATCGAGATCCCGGCATCTACAGCACCTGCATTCAAGGCTGGTAAGGCTCTGAAGGACGCTGTAAATAAATAATCATCAATAGCTGTAAAATTATATATACATGATTATCAATGAGGCTGGAATTATCCCGGCCTCTTTATTTTTGATTGAAAAATGGAGAATAATAAATAATGAGAATAGATAAATTTTTAAAGAATTCGCGTCTCATAAAGCGCAGAACACTCGCAAAGGATGCATGCGAGCAGGAGCGCGTATTCATAAACGACAAGCCGGCAAAACCGGGCAGTGAAGTAAAACCCGGCGACATCATCCTGATCCGCTTCGGAAACGGAGAAGTAAAAGCCCGCGTACTCCAGCTGCTCGAGCACGTAACAAAAGAAACATCACCGACGATGTACGAAATAATAGAATGACCCCCACTGATCGGGCACAATAAAGTATACTTTATTGTAAGAACAGGACGCCTCTGTTGCCAATGAATATACGGAACGCTCCATTTACAGGGAACTTCAATTACGCTTACCCGTATATTCTCCGGCATTATATGGCGTCTTTTTGTTAATAAAATATTCTGATGAAAACATGTTTATTTGCAGATAAAAAGTTTTAAAATACGATTTTTGTTGTTTACGTCAATGTTGCTATGTGGTACACTTGGTCACGTAGAGTAAATAATGCGCGTTGACCTTTTGATGTTCAATGGGTTTCGACAGTTTTTAACATCTGCTGTCGGCATTGGATGTGTATGGTCTGGAGTGCTTCAGGATGGGATGTTGCCTGATGACGAAAAGCTTTTTTGAGCTTACGGTGCGTTATTGCGTCCGCTACTGCATCATTGAGCCTTTTCTCTATGGTGCGGTATACCCGCACCATTTTTGTGTGCCTACTTTATGATGCCTGCAATAGCGCGGCATCTTTCTTCATGAGTACATTTACAGAGAAAGGGATTTTTTTATGCGCTCAAAATCAAATAATCATCTTGTTACTGTTGTATGCGTCGCGCTGCTGATCGCGCTCGACGTTATTCTTACAAGGTTTCTGTCTATCCAGACGCAATTCCTCAGGATAGGATTCGGATTCCTTCCTATAGCCGTTGCAGGCATCGCTTACGGTCCTGTATGGGGATTTATATGCGGTGCAGTCGGGGATATCCTCGGCATGCTAATATATCCGTCAGGGGCGTACTTCCCGGGATTTACGCTTACTGCGGCTCTTACAGGCGTTGTATTCGGGGTACTGCTTTATAATAATAAAACAAGCCTTGTCCGTATCATAATGGCTTCTGCTATCGTATGCATTTTCCTTAATCTTATACTTGATACGCTATGGCTTCATATAATGTACGGAAACGGTTTCCTTGCGATACTTCCGGGAAGACTCGTCAAGTGTGCGCTTAACATACCTATCTATGTTATCGTTATCGAGGTCATCTGGGGCAAGGGCCTTTCGCGTATACCTCAGCTGCGTTCTACGTCTTCGTCTACGTATTAGAGCCGTTTAAACTTTAAAGCATCCGCACATATGGTTTTCCCAACCGGATATCGGCTCACGGTTGACCGTTCCGGTATATATTTTATGTGTTAATATTTTAAAAAACTGTTTCCTGCGATTATGTTGCGGAAACAGTTTTTTATATATATACATGTGATTAAGTTATTTATTTGAAAACGTAAATCATTCAAAAAGACGCCATATAACGTCAACGAATATACGGATAAGCGGAGCTCGGAGCAGAATGGTGATGCTTCCAGCGAAGT
>CAVGAH010000074.1:0-10477 GCA_963627215.1 bacterium
AACTGTCGCATCAGCTGCAAGCGCCTTTGTGCATTCGCGGTCTGTATACCATCCGCTGAATTCATAACCCTGCTTTGTCGGAGCAGTCGGTAATACGATCGTCGTTCCGTATTTTACAGAGCCTTCTGTATGATTGCCTGTAAGAGCGCTGCCGCCGTTTTCGTTCCAGCTCACATTATATGAATTTCTGCTGTATCTTATCTCTACGACTGTTGTTCCGTCAGCCGCTATCGTTTTCTGTTCTACTGCTTCCGCAGTGAATCCCTCAATATCCTTTGCCTTTGCCGCAGTCTGCTGATCTGTAGTTCCTGTCATTTCTTCAGTATCAGTGAGCGTGTATTCAGCATCCCCAAGTTTCTGCTGATAATGCTTTACTGTATACTTAGTGTCAGTTGAAGGATCCCACTTTGCGTAAAGCGTATATCCCTCCACAGGAACTGTCGCATCAGCTGCAAGCGCCTTTGTGCATTCGCGGTCTGTATACCATCCGACGAATACATAGCCTGTCTTTGTCGGGTCTTCAGGCTTCGCTACAGGTGTTCCGAACTTGACATCACCCTTAGTGTAGTCACCTGTCAGCTCTGTTCCGCCGTTTACGTTCCAGCTTACATTATATGTATTCCTGTCGTAATAGATTTTTACTACAGTGCTTCCGTCTGCCGCTACAACAGCCTGCTCAAATGGTTTTGCAGTGAATCCAATGTATGTCTTAGCTGCAGCCGTCGTCGGCTGTGCAGTAGTTCCTGTCATCATATCGCTTGCTACGAGTTCATAACTCGCTGTATCCGTTTCCGCAAGCGTCTGCTGGTAATGCGCTACAGTGTACTTTGTATCCTTTGAAGCATCCCACTTTGCATAAAGTGTAAGTCCTCCGACAGGTACGAGCATTCCCTGCTCAAACGGTTTTGTTAATTCGCTGTCTGTGTACCAGCCTCCGAATACATAACCTGTCTTTGTCGGATCTGCAGGCTTTACTATAGGTGTTCCGTACTTGACATTACCGTCAGTGTAGTCACATGTCAGCTCGCTGCCGCCGTTTACATTCCATGAAACAGGATAGCTGTTTCTTGCATACATTATCTCAACTACAGTGCTTCCGTCTGCTGCTGTAGTCTTCTGCTTGAATTGCTGTGCAGTAAAGCCCGGATATTCCCTTGCCTCTGCAGTTGTCGGAGCATCTGTCAAACTGTCCTTCAGCTCTGACTCTACGAGTTCACCGTTAAGGTCATAGTTTCCGTCTACAGACTGTCTGATATGCTTTACTTTATAAGTTACCGGCTCTGCTTCCCACTTTGCTGTGTATACTGCATCTCCTGTAACTGTCGCTTCATCGCCCGGATCGTTGTCCCATCCTGCCAACTTGTATCCGAGACGAGTCATTACCGGCTTCTGAAGAGCTGCGCCGTATAAATATTTCCGGATGAAGGAATCTACATCGCTCGCGCCACTGTTAAATTTTACCGTATACTCGTTTCTGTTGAGATACAGCTGGATAAGAGTGCTTCCGTCTGCTGCGATAGTCTTTCTCTCAGGCGTCTGCATCGTAAATCCAACGTATGGGTTTGTGTATGATTCAGCCGTTTCTGACTCAGTCGTACCTTTAGCAGTCTGAGTAGCGTCGAGTGTATATGTTCCGTTAAGTTCCTGCATATAATACTCTACTGTGTAGTTGACTTCTGCAGGAGTCCATTTCGCATAAAGAGTTACGCCCTTCGCGCTGTCTGAGAATGTCGGCATAACGCTTACAGGGCTGTATGCCGCGCCTGTGCATGCAGCGTTCGTATACCAGCCGCCGAATGTATATCCTTCTCTTACAGGATCTGCAGGCCATGTGATAGAAGCTCCGCTTCCGCCTGTTATCTGATCTACAGCACTTCCGCCCTGAGAGTCGAATGAAATGTATCTTACGCCGTCAGGGTCGCTCCAGCTGAGCTTCAGGACCTTGCTTATCGGCTTTGAAGAAAGCGCCAGAGGAGCGTTCTTCCATGTAATAGTCATGTCTGACACTTCTTCTACAGATCCGCTCGGAGGAGTTACTGTTACAGTATTCGTCTTAGGATCGTAGCTGAACGCCTTATTTGAGAACGATATCGTAAAGTTGCTCTCGTCTGCGTCATCCTTGCTGACATTGCTTATATCGCCTGTCTTAAGGTTCATGCTCTTCATCAGGAATGTGTCTCCCGGTATAGCAAGAGTCTTTACCGTCTTAAATTCGTAATCTGCCGGATCGTTCGCAAATCCGTAAATATTCTCGACTGCACCTGCCGACCACATCGGCCACTGGTGCGCGTATATAGTCGGATTCCACGACAGCTTGCTGCTGTTGAACAGCTGTGCCAGGAATTTTATATCTATGTACGTGCCTATCTCTATAAGCATAGCGCCGGCGTAGTTCTGCGATTTACCGCTTCCCTGAGTCCATTCAAGATGATAGAAGAAGTAGCCCCACAGCTGAGCGTAAGCTCCTACCTCAGCCATTATGCCTATCCTGTCTACCTTGAGTGAGAACAGACCAACGTACATTTCCAGTCTGATACCGGCCCTTACGCCAAGCATACCGACTACGTAAAAATCAAAATTGTAGTGCGGCGTTATTATATCTATCGTCTGGTTCGTAGAAGTACGTGCCTTTACTCTTACAGAGAAGTTGTACTGTTTCTGAGCCGTGTACTCATACTTCATGCCTATAGACACGTTGAGGTTAGCCGAAACTACGAAGCTCCCCTTTATCTCCCAGCAGAATATGTGCAGGAATGCATTTCCGCTCGAGCCGAATATCTTCTGGTCAACGAGATCGATCCATGTATCGTTTGCGTTGTCCATGAGGTTCTTATATACATCGGCTATTGATTCTACAGTACCGTCTACATCACTTACGCTTGCCCCCTCAGCCTGCTGCTCCATGATGTCCATGATCTCATCGAGCTTCTTTGTGAGAGATTCTTCACCGTCGTCGTCTGTAGTAACGTCAGCTGTGAATTCGATACCTGTGTAGTTTCCTACATTAAATCCTGCATTGAGCGCATAATCGTACTTCAGGAAGCCGATCTTTATACGCTTAGTGCCTATGCTCGTTTTCAGGATGACCTGTTCGTTGAGCTTAGCTGTTACCTTTATCTTTACTTTGTCGCCGATGCTTACCTCGAACGGTATGCTCACCTCGACCTTTACACCGTTTCCGCTCAGCTTGTCAAGATTTGTATTAGCCTGTATCCTTACAGCTATATTTCTTCTGTCGAAGTCTACCTCGACATTCTTGCCTGCGCGGAGCGTGCTTCCGAATAATGTAGTCTTAAGCTCGCCGATAGTATCCATAGTGGCATTTATATCCATATCTGTCGGAACATCATTGAAGCCGTCCGTTTCAAGCGCATATGCAGCGAGGTATTTTGAAGCCTGCTCTACATAACCGCTTTCTACCACATCATTCTTTATAGCGTCCTCGATATCCTTTATCTCAGAATCGCTCATTTCTATTTTTTCATCCTGCTCGTAGTAAACATCGAGTGATGAATCAAGCGCAGATTCTATATCCTTGTTTTCATTTGCCTTATACCGGATAATAAAATCAGTACCTGACACAAATATCTTTGTTATCTCAGCATACGATGAAATAGCAGTGCCTTCGCCGCTATAAGTCCCGCTGTAGAAAGCGATATAATCGCCCTCATCGATAGAATTTGCATCTACATCAGCGAGCGCCTTCTGTACTACTGTATTTTCAACTGTGATGGAATTATTTGAAGAATCGCCGTCCTTATCTGCATCTACAGGTACAGGCAGTACATCAGGTACAAGGAGTACATCCTCTACATCTGCCATATCGTAGCTGTAGGTATTTCCGTTTACATTTGTGATCTTTACGTAAGCGATCTCATCCTTATCATCATTTGCATCGAGTAAATTACGCTTGTCCGGCTCTTTACCTGCGTATATCGCTACAGTATCTCCTGCAGATAGCTTCACATCTCCGCTGTACGCGAACGTACCCTTAGTCTCATTTGTCTGAGTAGTCTGAGCTGAAATGTCTGAAGAGAAGAGACCGCCGTAAGCACCCGAATCAAGTCCCGATACGTCCTTTGACGGAACGTACTTAAGGCTGCTGTTCAGTTCTGCGTTAGCTACTTCTGCCTTCTTAGTAAGGACATTGAGATAACGCACGTGGCTGTCCTGTTCAACGCCGTTTACTACAAAACGCAGGCTGTCGTCTGTGAGCTCGAACTGATAAGTCTGACCTGCTTCAAACGCAGCGCTTACAGTCGTTCCGCTTACATTGTATGACATTTCCTCGTTACCCGCTGTAATGCAGGTAAGCTTCATGCCCCCCCCCCGTTATATTTCCGCCTGTCACACCAAATGTAAAGCCTGTTGACTGGTCAGCAACAGTTACATAGTTAGGCGTTTCTATCCCGGAAACATCCTGGCCTTCAGCCATATCAGCATAGAGCGTTATGTTGCGGTCTACAGTATCGCCGCTCTCGACTGCTTTCTCACCGGCAGCATCGTAATACCATCCGAGGAATATGCTGTTCTGCTTAAACGGTGTAGCGATATCTGTTATGGCAGTTCCCTTCTTGTAAGAAGTCGATGCAGGCCATGTAACGCCCGATGCGTCCTTGCCGTTTACCATAGCAAACTTTACTTCATAATAAGTAGTTGACGAATGATGTCCGCCTGAACTGCTTCCGTTATTTGTATTTCCTGAGTTATTGCCCTGGGAAGGATCTTCAGTCTTTCCCGGATCCTCAGCCGCAGCGTCAGGATCTACCTTTACTCTGTCAGAAGCAACGCCCGGCTCTTTGTACCATGTCTTTACAGAATCATCTGTTCTCTTACAGAGAGTCGCTGCCTGAGCACGCGTAGCGTTGCCCTTAGGATCGAATTTACCGTTGTTGCCGTTGAGAAGGCCCGCCTTCCACAGCTTCATGACAGCATCGCGCGCATACGCCGCTACAGTGTCGATATCCGACGGAGTAGTCGTTATATTTGCGCCCGTATCATAATCAACGTTAAACTTTTCAAAATAGCGCACAAAGAACGCCGCCATCTGCTGACGGTCTATGAACGCCTCCGGCGAAAATCTGTCTTTCGACGTTCCGCTCGTGATACCGTGTTTAGCGGCCCACTTTACATACGGCGCATAATACTGCGACTGCGGCACGTCCGAAAATCCTGTATCGCCACTGTACGCCGAAGCATCTGCGCCTGCCATGCGTCCCAGCACAGTCACGAACATCCCGCGGGTCATAGTCCCGTCAGGAGTGAACGTTGTCGAGCTCGTACCTGAAAACAGGCCGTTTGCATGCGCGTACCTAACCGCGTCATAAAACCAGTCACTGCTCTTTACGTCAGTGAACGGAGCATTCTGCTGCGTCGCCCTCGTAGTCTGCCCGCTTCCTGTTCCTGCCGCGAATACCTGCCCCGGCACCAGCGTAACGAGCATACATATGACGAGCAGCAGGCTTAAAAATCTGTTTCTTTTTTTCAAGCTTTTCATAAATTCACCTGGCTCCTCATTTTTCTCCGACAAAACAGCACTTCTCAATAAAAAGTGCCGTAATATCTTCGATCAGTAACGAATATCTGGACAATACATATCCGTTATTAGTTTTATACTTGCTAAAACAACTTTTGAGCCGAGTTACATGAATAGCAGATTTTTTGACACGAATTTCATAATATGTATCAAATAAATATAATAAATGAATAATTTACTACATGAAATATTTTTTCTGTTCTTCGGGCAAATACTTTGCCAGTTCCTCAACTAACTCATATACTTTCGTTCCAGGCGCTATATCTGCCGGTGACTTTCCCTCTCCATTTTTAATGATCCGTTTCGCATACCGGATCGCCAGCTTAGGTTCTCCATGCTTCATTAGTATTTCAAATATGTCATCCATATTTTTCTCATACTTCCCGATACCCAGTTCTTTAAATTTTTCATTCAAAAATTTCTTATATTCAGTTCTGTGATTATTTGAAGTATAGTATGCAAAATGCAACATAAACCAAAATTCAATACACTCATTGCTCCACGCTGCATGGTACTGCAGATCTGAATTTCTCTGATTCAGTACATTTGCCCGCTCTACCACCCCATTCACATCACCGGACGGAAAACTGTCTTTATCATATACACACCATATCTGTCCTTTTACAAGCTTATTCTCTTTAACATATTCCTCTGCTCTTTTGATCACACGCATAGTCTCAGCCTGGCAGCCTTCGATCTCTATCAAGACCATGTCTCTGTAAACAGGATCATCTTCAATATATCGTTTAAATCCCTGAAAATATTTTGGTTCCGTTGCCTGACCTTCACAAAAAATATAGTATCTGAATTCTTTCTTTTCCAAATGCTCCTGTTTGCGCTTCTTCTTCCAATCGTTCCTGCCTTTTATGCCTCTCTTAGCCATTCAGTTTCCCCCAGTCTATGATCTTTCTGAGGTAAGGATCCGCTCCATATTTTCCTTCCAGATACTGTTTATCAAACTTAGCATCTTTACGTACAGATTCGCCCTTACTATTTTTAAATTCTACAAGAGAATATAGCTTTGAGTTTTGATAATTGCCTTTTGCTACAAACCATATCTCATCCCTTCTGAAAATATCGTTGTTCATAGTAGAGAGATCATGAGATGTAAAAATCAGCTGTGCTCCTTTTTTATTCTTTTCCATGTCACTAAACGTCATGATCAGATATTTAAGCAATACCGGATGTATCTTTGCATCCAGCTCGTCGATCACAAGTGTCGTTCCGGTCAATAAGCTTTTTGCAATAAACGGAAGCAGTCCGAATAATTTCTTTGTTCCACTGGATTCATCGAATAAATTCAGCTCAGTTTCATACTCATCTACAACATGCTTTGTAAATACCTCAATATTGTTATTTTCATTTTTTTCCAAACGAAAATCTATAATATCAAGATCCATCTCCTGGATCATCTGAAGCATCAGCTTTTTTACTTCATCAGAATTTGAAACAGCCATCCGCAATTCCTGAACAGGATCTCCATAGTTCAGAAAATCTATTTCTTTATTAAACCAATGCAGCACATCATGGACCACTTCATTTTTACTGTAAGTGATCCCTAAATACGACAGCAGCGGTAATGTCTCAGATAATTCATCACTTGTTTTTAATCTTGCAAATGCACCCTTCAAAATTATCTCATTTTCATTTCTTTCAAAAAGTGCTGACCGCCGTCCTGTCTCTAATTTTATACGATCAAGACGTTCATATTCTATCACTTCTTTTTTTACGACCAGCTCATACCTGTATTCTGCCAGGGCTGTTCTAAAAAATAATTCAAATTCCGTAGGTTCATTTATGCTCTCTTCGTCAAAAGCGAAAGGCTCTATTACAAGCTTTTTCATTTTTATTGCAATTTCTTCATTGTTGCTTGTAGCATATAATGGCCTCAGGACTTTCGTGACCAGACTGTTCAGCGCTTCAAGAACATTTGACTTTCCGCCGCCATTAGGTCCGTATATAGCGGAGACCGGTAAATAACACTCATTATCTGCATCCTTTATGATCCTGTCCTCATGTTCAGAAATGGCAACAGCCTGCATATCAAATGTTATTTCATCTCGTATACTTTTAAAATTTTTCACTGTGAACTGACATAACATCTTCTTTACCTCTACTTGTAATGAACTTATTTTAATATCTTTATTATATCCTTATTTTTGTATTTTACAATTATTATTTGAGATAAAATCTCATATATCGTGTTATAATTTCATTTTTATCAAAAAAATATCTCCATCCCAATGCATATGACACTGAGATGGAGACTTGTTAAACGAGTTTATGCTTTATGCTCGTTTATTTTATTAACCTTTTTAGTAATGTATTATGCCTGAGCCTGCTGTGCGCGATACATGAATGTAACTATTTGCGCGCGTGTGCAGCTGTTGTCTGAGCTGAACAGTCCGCCGCCGATACCGTTAGTTACATCGTTAGCCGCAGCCCATGCTACTGCGTCTGCATAATAGCTATTTGCAGGTACATCGCTGAACTGAGCCCTGCTGCTCACCTGCTTGCCCATAGCGCGATACAGTAATGTTACGCCCTGTGCGCGTGTGCATGTTGCATCCGGGTCGAACTTGTTGTTGCCGATGCCCTTTGCTATGCCGTTCTCTACCGCCCATGCTACTGCCTTTTCATAGTAGCTGTTTGAAGCTACATCTGAGAAGTTTGCTGCGCTCGTTGGTTCAGGTGAACCTGCCTTGCGCCACAGGAACGTTACGATATGTCCGCGTGTGCATGCATTGTCTGAGCCGAAAAGATTATCGCTGATACCGCCTGTGATACCATTATCCTTCGCCCACTTTACTGCTTCATAGTAGTAAGCGTTCTCAGATACGTCCCTGAACGGTAATTCATTGTCTACCTGTGCAGCTTCCTTTGCAAATGCAGGGTCTATCACTACCTTATCTGAAGGCATCGTAAATGTATATTTGCCGTTGCCCTTGTCAGTTACCTTGATTTCGTTGCCCTTGCTGTCTGTTACCTTCAGACCGTCAAGCTTGTAGCCTTCCTCTACGGAAACAGTTACTGTTACAGTTTTTCCGCTTGCAGCGCTCGATACGTCTGACTTTACAGTACCGCCTGTTGTGCTCTTTGGTACTGAAACATCATACTTAGGCGTTGAAGAACTTGAAGAACGACGATGTGTGATAGTCAGTGTACCTGTTTCATAGCTGATAGTATAATTTTCACCTGCATCAGCTTCAGCTGCACCGATAATTATCGTTCCTGCCTTAGTCATATCAGGTTCGATCTCATTACCTTCTTCGTCTACATATTTTAATTCAGGTCCAATTGTAAGCGCATCCTTACTCATCAGTCCTGATACCTTGTAATCCTTGTCAAGCTCCGGAGCAGTAAGCTCAGGTGCCTTATCGTTTACGTAAGCGTTTTTGTTATTTACTGTGATTACGAGCTGTGCCTTGCTTACAGTTACTTCTACAGAAGCTTCTGTTACATCGTAATGGTCAGCATCGCCTTTTACTTTATAGTACACAATGTAAGTATTTGCGTCAACAGCCTTCGGCAGCTCAGTGCTGTAAGTGCCGTTTTCGCCAAGCTTGTACTGTACTTCACCTGTGCTGCTTACAGCTGCGTTTATCAGCGTCTGCTCGCCGCCGTTGTAAACAAGGTCTGCCACAGCAGTCGGAGCTGTAACGCTTCCATCAGCCTTGTTGACAGTCAGTGAAGCTGTTACAGGGGCAAGCTGTGCATAGCCGTATTCCATTGTAAACGTTGCTGTAACGTTGTATGTACCTGCATGTACAGGCGCATTCTCCGATTTCGCGTAATCCGTGCCGCCCGTACCCCCGTATTCATACTTTACAGAAGCTACTCCTGTAATGTCGCCGAGCTCATGCTCGACAGCCTGTCCGGTATAAGTTGCTTCCTTGCTTTCAAAGCTTACAGGATCAAGCTCGATAGCCTGAAGCTGTACCTTTACAGAAGCCTTGACTTTATTCTCCGGCTGCTGTACCTCTGCAGAAACAGCTGTCAGGTCGAGCGTTCCTGTAAGAGTCTGCTCGTTCAGAGTTTCAGCATTGTAGCCGCTCCATAAAACAGGAACATCGATCTCCTTGTTGCCATCAACAGTGATCTTTATCTCTGTCGGCAGTCCGAGAGCGCTCTGCTCTGTTCCGAATGTTCTATCAGTAATAGCTGCGCTGGATGCAACAGATTTTACTGTACGCTTTATTACATTTACTGTAATATTCTGCTTCACTGAAGAATAGTTATTGTCATTTGGTGTGAATGTTACTTCAAGCTGCTTTTCGCCGCCTGTTGTCCAGCTCTTAGTCTCACCTGTGATAGTGAAGCTTCCTTTTACAGCAGCATTGCCGCCTGTAAGGCGTTCGTTTTTAACTGCTTCGTCATTTACGTATACATTACCGCTTATCGTTGGCCATGCATCGATCTTTGGTGCAGCGCCTTTGACTTCAAATGCTACAGGAGTTGTTGTAACGCTGCTGTAGTTTTCAGTCTGAGCGATAACTGCATACATGTAGTATGTGCCTACCTGAAGAGTAGTTGCCGTAATATCCTTCCACTCAGTACCGTTCTGGTCGCTGTTTGAAGTATTGTAATAATATGTTATAGTACCGTTTTCAGGATTCTTTTCTACGCTCGGAACAGATACCTTGCTGCCGTAAGCATAATCGTCCATTGACACGATAGCTGTGTAGCTTGCACGTGTAATGTTTACTGTAACGCCTGTCGGCTGTTCTTTCAGAACGTAATTTCCGTTATCGCCGCTCAGCTTCACGCCGTTAACAGTAACAGGCTTATCATTACCTGCCTTGTCATCAGTCATTGTGCCGACAGCATCCGTAATATTTACAGTAACATTATCACTTTCTACAGTGCCATCTACCTTAGCATTATCATCTGAAAGCTTTACTGACTTATTATCCTTTTTGTAAGCTCTTGAAACAGCAGTTA
>CAVGAH010000075.1:0-5453 GCA_963627215.1 bacterium
CAAAGTGCGCGTAGCTTAATTTCTACGAGTGTTCAATTTGTTATTGCAATTTACGCATAAAATGTACCATTAAAGTTGTTTATATAGTAGGAAGGAAATATACCGCATGCTTTTAAAAGAAAAAAGCAGTATAGAGCAGCACAGGTATAACAAAAAACGATAGCTATTTCGTAAAATATGCTATTTGATGAAAGCTGAATTGCAACAATCCCTTAAAACAGTCTTAAAAAACAATATTTAAAATTCAATTTTTCGGTTACAGTATAAAATAATTTTTTACTCTTGTAAATAGCTAAAAATCATAGTGAACTCAATAAAATCAATTAAACGATAAAAAACACATATCGATTGTGCTGTTAAACTGTTTGTAATTATTAGTGGTAGTTATAATGGTATCGGATGACTGCACGATAAAATACATTTATTTACAGAAAAATTTGTATCTATCGTGGATATTTAAAATTATTAGGAGGTAGATCATGTCAAGAAAAGGCGAAAATATCAGACAGAGAAGCGACAAAAGATGGGAAGCGCGCTATATCATAGGGCGCGACGCGAATGGCAGGGCCGTTTACAGGTCTGTTTACGGCAGGACTTACGGCGAGGCTAAGGGGAAGCGGCTTGCGGAGCAGGCCGCCGGGATTTACGGGCAGACTGTGGGCTCGGTGACGCGCGGAGGTTATGGCGCCGCAGGCATTAATGCTCCGACATTTGGGGCGGTATGCGATGAATGGCTTGCGGTCAAGAGGGTCAGCGGTGTGAAGCTGTCTACGTATAACAGATATTATAGTATATGCCAAAAGTATCTGATTCCGGGATTTTCAGACGTGATATGCGCTGACATCACGCATGAGATAGCGGAGGAGTTTATAAGCGATATCGTTATGTTGTCGGACAGCACGTTGAATTCGGTCATTACAGTGTTTAACTCAGTCATGGGGCTGGCGGCTGAGAGATACGGTATAATGCCTGTAAAGGTGAAATACAGAAAGTGTGAGCGCAAGGATGTTGTCGTGCCGTCGTGGGATGAGATGCAGAAGCTGATAAAAACAATGATTGCCGATGATGTCAGGGAGCAGGATATTTCAAAGCTTGGCATAGTTATATGCCTTTTTACAGGGATACGTATCGGCGAGCTATGTGCGCTGAGATGGGCTGATATCGACCTTAAAAATGAATATATAGTTGTAGAAAAGACTATCCAACGGATACAGAATATCACAGGGAGCGAGAGCGCTATTGCTGTTCCTTCGTCGGGAATGGGAAGGCGGAGCACGGGCGCTACTTACCTCACTGTGTCGAGCGCTAAGACTGAAAGTTCAAGGCGTGTGGTGCCTTTGCCGCCTTCGCTCGTTGCTGTTTTGAAAGGAGTCTGTCGCGGCAGGCATGCGGGAGCATACTTTTTGTCGGGTAACGCATGTCCCGTGGAGCCGCGAACGATGCAGTATCGTTTTAAGCACTACCTGAAGGTTGCAGGTATCAGAGAGTACAACTTTCACATACTGCGGCATGCTTTCGCTACGCGCTGTGTAGAGCTGAGGTCTGATATAACGACGCTCAGCAAGGTGCTCGGACACTCATCGGTCACGGTCACGCTGAGTATGTATGTACACCCTACGCTTGAGATGAAGCGGTTTTTGATAAACAATCTTAGCTTTTCGGGGTCGGAAAAAACGAATGGTATGATCTAAATGCCCGAAAAGCTGTTGTTTTCAACGATTACGCGGGGGCTTTCAGCAAATAGCATATTTTACGAAATGTATCGTGAAATATCCCGTTTGTGAGTACGGAGCAGAACGGCATCGTTCATATATATTATAGCCTTATAAAGACACTTAATGCATATAACCTTAAAAAAGGATGATTCGATTTTTCCGAAGCTGCGGGGGCGCAGCTGTGATATGCACATTGAAAACAAAATAATGGAAATATGAAACAGTAACTTAACGCGAATGTTATTAAAAAGGATTAAATTTACAAATAAAATTATGAAAAAGAATATTTTAATAACAGCGATTTCATGTCTCGCTTTATTTGCGGGCAGCATGTCCAATAGTCTGCCGGACATGACTGTATACGCAGATGAAGTTGAGTCATACAGCTTTGATATGAGCGCGAGCGCAACAGAATCAAAGCAAAACGATACGTTTGACGTATCGGTCTCCATACAAAAAGACAGTAACGGAAACAGTAAAACAGATAAATTTACTATGTATGCAGCAGAGTACACGCTGATATACGACCCGACGTTCTTTACGCTGACATCGCATCCTCAGCTCGACAAAGAGGACGACCGAGGCGTTACATACATGATGCAGCAGAATGCGGACAAAAATGGCTGGACAGCGCTCACGGCGTCAGTCAAATCGCCTGACGTAGACGGGCTTGAGTGGGACAGCCCATCAGAGCTCATGACTCTGACATTCAGAGCCGACAAGACAGGCGCCGGAGTGATAAAGTGCAAGAGCGCGGCCGTAGGAAACATCTACGGAGGCAATGTAAAATGCAGCGCCAATGACGTAATCGTCACGGTGGTAAGTGCCAACAGTGCTTCATCGGACAACGGCTCTAAGCCATCAGACGGCAGCGGCGGCAATAACAGCGGCAGCACGCCGTCAACAGGCGGAGGCTCAGCGGGCGGAAGCGGCGGAAATGACAACGGCAGCGCAAAGCCGCCGACAGATCAGGACCGGACAACGTTGGGCGCAGACAGTAACAATGCAAATAATAATGCAAATAATAATGCACAAAACGGCATCAGCGCCTTTACAGACGTAAAGGAAAGCGACTGGTTCAGCGGCGCTGTAAAATACGTCACAGAAAAAGGCCTTTTTAACGGCACGGGAAACGGCGCGTTTTCGCCACAGGGCGGCATGAACAGGGCGATGCTCGTAACAGTGCTGTGGAGGCTCGACGGAAGCCCTGCTGTAACGGGCGGCGCAAGCTTCAACGATGTAGCACAGGACAAGTATTATGCGATTGCAGTAAAATGGGCGTCGCAAAACAGCATCGTAAACGGCGTGACTGCCGACAGCTTTGCTCCGGATGTATATGTCACGCGCGAACAGATAGCGGCGATGATATACAGATACGCCCGCTACAAGGGCGCTGATGTAAGCAGCGCAGAAACGCTCGGAGCGTACAGCGATGCGGCAGATATAAGCGGCTGGGCGCAGCCCGCTGTGAGATGGGCAGTAGGACGCGGCGTGATGTCGGGGATGACAGACAGCACGATAAGACCGGGAAATACAGCGACAAGAGCCCAGGTGGCGGCGATGTTGATGCGCTTTGCAAGTTAATTAAGGCGTTTTAAATGTGAAAGCATATATTAAACAAATTTAATATTTTGCATATATAGATGATTTATTTTGATATTAAAGGGTTTATGGTCATAGTGCGGGAAATCAAAAGAATGAAGATGTTAACAAAGTCTAATATGAGAAAAGACTATGGGAGAGGATTTTATATCGCATTATGATCCGCTGAACTTTTTTAATATAAATAAGTGTAGTTTACTGATAATTTATCTGTAAATTACTATCTCATGACGTTCCGATATTATTCGGAGGAAGGAGTTTTGACGTGGTTTTATTGAAATCATTGAAAGCTCGTGTTGTAAGCGTAGGTATGGCGGCAATACTTGCCGCTGCTATGGCGGGATTTACTCTGCCGCAGCAGGCTTACGCAGATGAAACTGTTACAGTTTCTATCGAAAGCCAGACAGATCTGGCAAACTGGTTAGCATCAAGCAACACAGGTTCTAACGTCGTTGTAAATCTGGAAGCAGACGGACTTGACGTAACAAGCCCGCTGGCAAACTTCGCAGGTACGTTCAACGGCAACGGCCATACTCTGGATCTGGCTATCAGCACAGCTGCAGACAACACTGCATTTATCGGCAACCTTGCATCTACAGGCAAGATCGATAATGTAAAGTTCTCAGGCAGCGTAGTATCTACTACATCAGGCGATTATGTCGCAGCAGCAGTAGGCTACAATTCAGGAACTATCTCAAATGTAACGAACGCCGCAACAGTTACAGCTGAATCAGCTTATAACGTAGGCGGTATCGCAGGCTTTAATAATCAAGGTACTATCTCTAACTGCTCTAATGCAGCTGTTGTAAAGGGATACGTCAAGGTTGGCGGTATGGTCGGAGAAAATGCAGGAACTATCCAGGATTGCGCTAACTTTGGCAAGGTTACAAGTGATTATAACAGAAAGTGCGGTGTCGGCGGTATCGCAGGCAGAAATGGTGATAACAATACTCCTACAGAGACTGGTATCATCAAGAACTGCGCTAACACAGGTGATGTAATCTGCTCTGACGGAAGCTGGGTAGGCGGTATTGCCGGTTTCCAGAACGCTCTGTCAAAGACAGAAGGTTGCACTGTATCAGAAACATGCACTATCGATGGATACAACTATGTAGGCAGATATATCGGCAAGGACGAGGGTACGACTTCAGATAAGGAGCCTGTAATAGGCGGCACAGCTACTCTCACAGGCGGTACTGTAGCAGACCTCCAGACTGCAATTGCGGCAGCAGGCGCGGACGGCACTATCAAAGTTACAGGCACAGTAACACTCGACAGCTCAGTAACTATCCACAACAACGTGAATATCATTCGCGAAGCGGGCTTCTCAGGTCCTATGTTCAAGGTTGCTACTGGCAGCTCTGACGTATATGTTACTCTGACATCTATGACACTTGACGGTAACAAGTACGGTCCTATATTTGATATAAATTCAGGAAGACTCAGACTCAGAGGTAACATCAAGCTCCAGAATGCTGATACAGCGGTTGTAGTTGAGAACGGCGGAGTTGTAGAAGTAAATAAAGCATCTGTAACGGGTACTGACTACAGCTTTGACGTAAAGGCAGGCGGAACTCTTATCTACAATGATTTCGGCGGCACAAGCATCAGCGGTACTGTTTACCTTGAAAATACAGCAGGACAGAGCGACGCTAACCTTGAATTAGCAAGTGCGTTAGGTGGTTCAGTAGTAATCAAGTGCGCTAATCCTTCAAGTGGATTAATAATCACAACTACAGAATATGATCCGGGAACAAATCTTACATATGCTGATTCTACATATAGCATAGTATCAACATATAGTGATTCAACGGAAATGTATACAATAAAGCTTGTATAAAAATTGAAATATTTTGACACAAAATGAAAAAAAGTAAATTTATATTTTTTAATTTATTATGCTTTATAGTATTTTCTGTAATGAGCTTAACTGTGTACGCGAGTGGAAAAGATATATCATTAGACAAATTAGCAATAGATGTAAATGCTGGTGACAATTTCTCAATATCAATTTTAGGAGATAATAGTACATTACGACAGGTAACATCCATTGCTTCGTTTGATTCAACTGCTATATCGTTCGTAAGTGCAGAAAATGGAATGGCAGCGTCGAATATAGACGACTCAAAATCACAT
>CAVGAH010000075.1:5463-10315 GCA_963627215.1 bacterium
AAATGATAGTGGGAAGATTTATGTTTCACGTTCAAGTGCGAATAAAACAACGTCTTTAGGTAGCAGTTATGGTGAACTTGTAAAGATTAATTTTAAAGTATTAGAAAAGGCTAAAACTAATAAATATATTATAAATTTTTATGGAAATAAAGATGATTCTCCAGAGTTTATTATAGATGATGAGATTCAGACACCATTTTATAGAGTTATTAAGGACTCAACGATGCAGTCTTATTCTAATTTTGTTGTTGAAGTAAATGTAACAGGTTCCTCAACTGATGAGCCTGCTGCATCACCTTATTCAGCTCACATCACAACAAATAAGACAACTTACAATGTTGGCGATACTGTACAGCTGACTGCTGCGCTTACCCCTGCGCAGGCGGCTTCACTGGCTTCGGGCTCTATGAAGATCTCTTACGACAAGGACGCGTTAGATTTTTCAGGAGCTGTTTCTGCTAACAACATCATCAAGGCTACTGCCGCTGACGGTACCGCTGTGGCAAGCTTCACGACAGAGGATGGCAAGGCGCTCAGCGTGTCTAAGGACACACCTGTAGAGCTGGCGACCTTCAGCTTCACGGCAAAGAAAGCGGGTACTGCTGATTTTGAGGTGACAGAGGCTATAGCTAACGAGGTGGTTGACGACGCATTAAAGAGCGCTGTCGTAAACAAGTCTGACTCAAAGACTACTGTAACTATCGAAGCGGTAAAGGCTGTATGCGAGAGCTACGGCAGCGATTACAAGCTCGTAAAGTACGTAGCTGACGCGCTCCCTCAGGAGGGCAAGGCTTACGCTATAGGCGGCAGCGTGCTTTCTTACGTACCGGCTTACTCAACAGGCGATAACGCAGGAAAGTACGTATTTGTCGGACTCGTTACAGAGACACCGGCAGACCTTACAGCCTCTGAGTTTGACGGAAATTACGATGCTATACAGGCTACAGGAGATGCAAACGGCGATAAAGCTACAAATATAACTGACGCCCAGACAGTTATATACATGATCGCAAGCAAGATAACAAGCGCTTCCGAAGGCGCATACGACTGGCTCAACTCTGACGTGAACGGTGACGGCGTTATAAACGCCCTGGATGCTCAGGCTATCCAGTATTTCGTTCACTACGGCGAGTTCGGACAGTTCAATTAAAGGGCATGCATAAAGCATAAAAATTTACCCCTATTGATGCAGTTATGCCATTAAGATGCTGCATCATATATGAGGCGGGCTTTAAGCCCGCCTTTTTAAGTTTTTTGTAAAAAATCAATGTTTTAAGGAGAAAGAAAATGAAGTTGATAAAAAGTCTCCTTTCAGCGGCGCTGTCGCTTTCCATGGTGTTTACGATGATGCCTGTGACAGCCATGGCAGAGACGGTAGATACATCTGCGTCTCCCTCGTATACGGTGTGGCTCTCATCTTCGACGGAGACTGCTGATCCTGAGAGTGAATTTACGATAGACGTGAATATATCCTCCGACGGTTACACGGCTCCGCCGAGCGCTGCGCAGATAAAGCTTTCTGTAAAGGACGCCGACTATATAACGTCAAAGTCTGATGTCACGAACGGAAAGGCAACATATAAGGACGGCGCTGCGGTCGTAAGCTACTATTCAGATGCAGATCAGGCTGACAAGGTATTTGACAGCGAAGGCCGATTTACAGTCGCTCAGTATACGTTCAAGACCGGAGCTGCCGGTACTGTGTCTGAGATATCTGTAACAGACGCGTCGGGTGCTGCATCAGGCAGTACTCTTGGCGCGTCTTTTTTTATTTCCCAAAACAACGGCAAAGTCACTGTAAAATCAGTCGGATACGTGCCGGAGCTCATAACTGAGATAAACAGCGCTGACGATCTTATGAATTTTGCGAAGTCAGTAAACGCAGGCATTTCATACGATGGTAAGACTGTAAACCTGAACGCTGATATACAGCTTGATGGCGAGTGGACTCCGATAGGAACGCCTGAGCATCCGTTTACAGGTACATTCAACGGAAACGGCAATAAAATATCAGGCTTGAACGTGAATCTGGATTCAGCGCCTGTCAATTCCAACAACAATAAATCATATGGTATGGGGTTATTTGGAAATGTAAAAGATGCCATTATAGAAAATACAGAGGTATCGGGTCAGATAAATTATACAGGCCGTATGTCTGATGACAAAACAAGATATATTACTTTCTCAATAGGTGGAATAGTAGGATTTTCAAGTGGATCGTGCCAAATATCGAATTGTCGAAACAACGTAGATATCTTTGCGGAATGCTCGAGATATACTATGGTAGGAGGCATTGCGGGCTGGCTTGGATATAATGCGGAAAATAAAAGCGTAAGTATATCAGGTTGCAGTAACTATGGTGATATAAAGGCTCATTTGGAGAATACAAGCTTCATCTCGTATGAAAGTTATATCGGAGGCATCGTTGCATTAGTCGGAAATTCCAGGCCGAGTTGTGGTGATGTATCTTGGCAGGATTCTATAAAGAGTACTGACGTTAAGATAGAACGTTGCGGCAACTACGGTCAGCTCACAAAGAACTCTACCAAGGTGAATGGACCGGGAAACAATGATAATGGTGGAGGTTATGTCGAATATGAAGTGCTCCATGGTTATACGGGCGGTATAGCAGGTATGAGCAGCAGCTGCGGCGAGGTCCTTATAAACGAATGTGCGAACAAGGGCGAAATATACGGCTGGCATAAGTTTGTCGGCGGCATAATGGGCGGAATATACAGAGGTACTGTACAGAACTGTTACAATACCGGAAATATGACGTCTGTAGCTGACAATAAACAGCCAAGATATAAATGGGAAGCGACTATCGCCGGGCTCATAGGAGTTGCTTATGAAAAGGTAGATTACGATACCGTAGCAGGTTCGGGAGGTACAGGTCCGCTCGGCTCGTTCAGCATCATAAATGATTACAACGGCGGCGCTATAGACGGTACAAGATTTGCTACAGGGTATGGACAAATATATCCATTATATGGTAAATTAGTAAACCTTTCATCTGTACGCTGGACATGCAGCCCGGAAGCACCAGAAAAGGAAGAAAACTGCTACTCATACGACGATGTTGCAGCAAACAAGGTAACTGCAGAGGTCATGGGCAGTGCTTTCAAGGCTGACGCAGATAATATCCAGGCGGGTCTGCCGCTCCTTCAGTGGGAGGAATCGTCCGTATCAGATGAGACGTATAATGTCACATTTGATGTAAAGAACGTCGCAGGCGAGGCTGTACAGGGCGCTGCAGTACGCGTTTATACTAAGTCTGATATGTCGGATGATTCCGAGGTAAAGGCAGAGGACGGCGTGCTCTCGCTCAGATCCGGCACTTACTATTATAAGGCGTCTGCAGACGGATATCTTGATACAAACAGCTCGTTTAAGGTAGACGGCAAGGAAACTGTCGTGAATGTAACGATGCAGAAGGAAGCTCTCGTGACCTTCAACGTAAAGCCTGCGAGCGCGACATTTACGCTTACTGACAGCGCAAAGGCTGAAGTGACGCCGATATCCGCCGCTGACGGCGTGTATAAGTATTCGCTCGTTGTGGGTTCGTATTATTCGTACACTGCTTCTGCGAGCGGTTATAACGGTACTACGAGAGAGTTCACGGCGACTGCCGGTACTTACGACGTAGAGCTGACGAAATCAAGCTATGATCCGGGTGACAGCGACAAGATGGTCTACGGCTCAAAGAACACCGGAAAGACTCATACCATTACTGCCGGAGGTACTTATTACATAGGCAGCGGAGCGGAAGGCACGCTCACGGTAAACACTACTGACGCGGTAACGCTCGTAGGAAAGGGTGTTTCTGAGTCTGACGTTTATAACGACCTGTCTATAAACTGTGTACAGGCAGGAACGAAGCTGACTATACAGGATGTTTACATGAAGTATGAGTTAACTGATACTAACATGATCCTGTTCAACGGCAGCGATAACTATCTGAACTTCAAGGGCACAAATATCCTCGATAAGAATACGGGAGCTTCGGGCTACGCTATGATCTACGTTCCGAAGGGAACTGATCTGACAGTCAGCGGCGGCTCAGGCGATTATCTGTATCTGTATAAGCGCGACCAGGGCGCGGGAATAGGCGGCAATGGAAACGCGAAGGGTCCTGAAGGTCAGACTCCGCAGTATAACGGCGATATAACTATCGACGGCGGAAATTATTTCATGAAGAGCTCTATGCAAGGCGCGCTGATAGGAGCGGGCGCGGGCGCCGGCACTATCATAGGCAGTCCGGGCAGCATAGAGATAAACGACGCAAACATGTACCTCATAGCTGAGTCGCGCGCAGCTGCTATCGGCGGAAGCGCGGGCGATAAGGCGTCAGCGGGCTCGGAGATAACCGTAAATAATTCGCTCATAACTATAAACGTTGACTGGTCGGGCTCTGCTATAGGCGGAGGCGGCTTTGACGGCGGCAACGACGCTGGCGGCGGAAAGCTCATATACGAGTCGGGCTCTATCAGGACGTTCATAGACAAAAACGCTGTGGGAAGCTGGAATGTCAGCGGACCGGGCGTGAATGACGTCGCTATAACTGCAGATAAGGTCAATGCAAAGGGCGACTCTGTTTACATGTGCGCCGTGGACACTTCTAAGCTCAAGAGCAGTAAGTCTATCGTAACTGTAAAGAGCGGCGGAGATACTTTATATAGCGGCGGTCTCCACGAGTGGGAGTTCGTAGACTCTTACAACGCAAAGGACACTACTACAGTAAAATACACGATAGACAACTGGGTACGCTGTGACGATACGTGTGTATACGTATATCTCACAGGCAGCGACCATACTCTCGATGTGAACGGCGAGACTGTTACTGCGAAGTGGG
>CAVGAH010000076.1:0-10221 GCA_963627215.1 bacterium
ATATTCATCCATAGTGCCTTCCGTCCACACATCTCTTACAACAAGCTTCATGTAAAAAACACCTGTGCCTGTTTTTCTGAAGCTTATACGGGCAGCGCTCCCATCTGTGAGGTCTGTATATCCCGCTTCTCCTGAAACAGGTCTGTAATCATCTTCGCCCTCATATTTTATAAACCATTTGCGATCCAGCGAATCGCCGTCTGTCTGACTTATATCCTCAGCAGTAATAACAGCATATCTGCATTTTTCTTCTCGAGTATAAGTATCTGACATATCTATAGCCGCTACAGGTGCTTTGTCTGTCAATACTGTAAAATGATCATCAAAAACATGAGTGTTTCCCCTTGTGTCTTTAGATATTATCTTATATGAAAAATCAGTATCTGATTCAAAAATACTCATAAATTCAATGCTTCCGCTGACAAAACAATTCTCCTCATCTGCAGCGCACTTCGGACTGCGAGCTATGATATGTTCACTCCTGTACACCTTATCTTCGCGATCGTTAAGCATATCTACAGATATTTTTTCCGAAGCGCTGCCGGCGCTTATTTCAAGCTCAAGCTGATCAACAGGATACTTTGGATTCTGAGCCGTTTTGAATTCTATCCTCTGAAGTCTGTTCTGCTTTTTAGCCCCGCCTGTCACACTGATAGTCTCAGGAGCTTTATCTATACTTATACGCTGCTTAACAGAGTGCTCATCACCATCAGACGTATACACCTTCATTTCTATTTCATAGCCGCCCGGTCTGCTGAAAACAGCCTTTCTCTGATACTTCTCACATTTATCTTTTCTTATAGATACAAACTCATTTTTTTCATCATCGGTCACAGTAAACGATACTCGCACGCTTCCTTCATCATAAAGCTCTTTTATTCCCTTACGTTCACCATCCACAACGTATTCTGAGGCATCGCTCAATAATACAGTATGACCTTCATACGCCGCATACGGCATATTTATCTTTGCAGCAACATCTACGCCTTCACTTGCAGTGAGTAAAGATATCTTCTCATCATGAATATCGTCCCTGATGTCCTGCTGTGATACATCCTCAATATCAGCATCCGGCTCCGTATCACCTTTTGTAACGGTGCCTGCCGACGGCTCCGCCGTCATGAACAACATAAGAGCGCACATAAAAATACATACAACATTCTTAAGCATTTTCAGTCTTTTTCTTTTTTTTTCCATGTACCAAACCATTCCTTTCTTTTAGTTGCAATATTTGTATATAGATTACATATATTAACATGGAATGTCAAGGGTATTTTCTAATAATTGTAATATGGTGAATAATATTGAATTTTCAGGAAGGATGTGGACGCGCGGACGGATATATAACTTATAACTTATTATTTTATTTTTGCAAAAAGCAGAAAAAACCGCCGTGCATGCTTTTGCATACGCGACGGTATAATTAATTCAATTCCCAAGTATTGATTTTATTTTTACCCTATTGGGATTCAATGTCCTGAGCTGAAAGCACCTGATCGTGCATAGCATTTCCAGGAGGAACTATCGGGAATACATCACGGTCAGAATCAATGTCACATGTGATGACATTTCCCTTGCCGCTTGCTACAGCTTTTTTGAGGGCGTCCTTCAGGCCGTCGAGCGTATTTACTCTGTAGCCGTCGAGACCGAACGCTTCGGCAAGCTTTACATAGTCGATAACATCAGGAAGCGTAGTTGAAGAGTATCTCTTATCAAAGAATAACTTCTGCCACTGGCGTACCATTCCGAGAACATTGTTTTTGAATACTACAGTTATGATCGGAAGCTCCTGTGCAGCTACAGTTGCGAGCTCGTTGCAGTTCATTCTGAAGCTGCCGTCGCCTGTAACGTGGATGACCTGTGTGTCAGGGTTTCCGATGCGCGCGCCTATCGCAGCGCCGAGACCGAAGCCCATAGTTCCGAGACCGCCGGATGTAATAAAGTGGTTCGGCGCCTTGAACGGCCAGAACTGAGCAGTCCACATCTGATGCTGTCCTACATCTGTAGCCACTATCACATCGTCGCCGAGAACGTCGTGCATAACTTTAAAGATGTTTTCAGGAACGAACTCGTCAGGAGCTACAGTCGAAGGCTTTCTGAAAGAGTCTATCTTTGCGAGCCATTCAGGATGCTCGCTCTTGTTTATCTCTGAAATCACCTTTTCGAGTATCACGTTTATGTCGCCGACGAGAGCGCTGTCTACCAGCACGTTCTTGTCTATCTCGGAGTTATCTATGTCTATCTGTATTATCTTTGCGTTTTTAGCGAATCTGTTTACGTCACCCGTAACTCTGTCGCTGAAACGCGCGCCTATAGCGATAAGCAGATCTGCGCTGTACACTGCCTGATTCGCTTCCTTTGAGCCATGCATTCCGACCATGCCGAGAGAGAGCTTGTGGTCTCTCGGAATAGCTCCGAGATTCATCAGCGTTGAAACAACAGGCATATCAGCCTTTTCAGCCAGCTTTACAAGCTTGTCTGAAGCCTTTGCCGTTATAACGCCGCCGCCCGCATATATGAGCGGGCGCTCAGCTTTGTTTATGCTCTCAGCAAGAGCCTTTATGTCAGCATCGTTGAAAAGCTCAGGCGGTTCTGCCGGCTGGGCCGGCGTCTCCGGAGTGTATTCGCATAATTTTACCATCAGATCCTTCGGGACATCGACAAGTACAGGACCCGGACGGCCGCTCCTTGCGATATTGAAGGCTTCTCTGATGCATATCGCGATATCCTCTACTCTGCTCACAAAGAAGTTGTGCTTTGTGATTGGAATAGTTATGCCCGCGATGTCTACCTCCTGGAAAGAATCCTTTCCTATGAGGCTCAGCGGTACCTGACCCGTGATAACGACCATAGGGATGGAATCCATAAATGCTGTCGCTATACCGGTAACAGTATTTGTAGCTCCCGGACCGCTCGTAGCAAAGGCTACTCCGACCTTGCCAGTCGAACGCGCATAACCGTCGGCGGCATGAGTCGCGCCCTGCTCGTGGCTCGTGAGTACGTGTTTTATTTCGTCTCTATAATCATATAACGCATCATATAATGGCATTATCTGGCCGCCCGGGTAGCCGAATATAGTATCGACGCCCTGCTCGCGCAGGCATTCCATTATGATTTTTGAACCTTTTATTTCCATTATTAAACCTGCTAAGTTGTTACGACTGAAGCTTTTACTTTTAAAGATGTTATCTTAAAAAGTTATTACTTCTCGTCGCTCCAGCAGTACATCTTTCTGAGTTCCTTACCAACTTCCTCGAGCTGATGAGAAGCGTGAATCTTTCTTGAAGCGAGGAAGTGCTGTCTGCCTACCTTGTTTTCCATGATGAAGTTTCTTGCGAAAGTACCATCCTGAATTTCTGAGAGGACCTTCTTCATTTCCTTCTTAGTGTCTTCAGTGATGATCCTCTTACCGATCTCGTAATCACCGAACTCAGCAGTGTTAGAGATAGAGTTTCTCATTTCTGTGAAGCCTCCATGATAAATAAGGTCAACGATGAGCTTCATTTCATGGATGCACTCGAAGTAAGCATTTCTTGGGTCATAACCAGCTTCAACGAGAGTTTCGAAACCAGCCTGCATGAGGGCAGTTACGCCGCCGCAGAGGACAGCCTGTTCACCGAAGAGGTCTGTTTCTGTTTCTGTCTGGAATGTAGTTTCGAGGATAGCTGCTCTTGCGCCGCCGATGCCTGCGCCGTAAGCTAAAGCGAGATCCTGAGCCTTGCCAGTTGCATCCTGATATACAGCTACGAGGCAAGGAACACCCTTACCTGCAACGTATTCGCTTCTTACTGTGTGACCAGGTCCCTTAGGAGCGATCATAGTAACATCTACGTCAGCAGGCGGTACGATAGTCTGGAAGTGGATGTTGAAACCGTGAGCGAACATGAGCATGTTGCCCGGCTTAAGGTTTGGAGCAATGCTTTCTTCATATATAGCCTGCTGCTTTTCATCCGGTGTAAGGATCATGATGATGTCTGCAGCTGCAGCAGCTTCAGCAGCAGTAGCTACCTTGAGACCTGCTTCTTCAGCGACCTTCCATGACTTTGAACCTTCATAAAGACCAACGATAACGTTTACGCCGCTTTCCTTAAGGTTGAGCGCGTGAGCGTGACCCTGGCTGCCGTAACCGATGATAGCTACAGTTTTACCGTCTAAAAGTGAGAGATTGCAATCATTCTGATAAAAGATCTTTGCCATTTTCTTTTCCTCCATATGTAAAAAGAATTTATAAAAAAATAATTATTAAGCAGTTTAAATTTGATTTTTCTTCTGCTGTGTTTTATATACAAACCGGTCATACCAATCGGCTTATAAGCTTTGTTTTTCAATAGCTGCGAGTATCATAAAATTCATATTCCGCAGTTTAGGCAAGTATACCGCAATACACGGAATATATCAATACAATAAATAAAGTAATATAAATAAATTCCGCATTACGGCATCCCTCACGGGATGAGTATTCGGCGCCGCAGCGCCGGACTGTGTATCCGCCGGGCGGATCTCTATACTTTATTTATTAATGCTGTAATAATCACGGTTCAGATAATCGCACCTGCTGCCCTGAGACGACCCGCGACTCTCCAGCCTTTCGGTTATCATATCGCGTATGCGCCACCAGCTCATACCCCAGTTGCAGAAAACAGTGTTTTCCTCAGGAGCTCTGCTTACGAGACGCTGAACTATCATATCAGGTGAGATGTTTTCAAGAAACATTACTGCTCGTTCTGCGTATTCCTCAGGAGATATTATCGTAAACTCTCCGTTTTCATACTGGCGCGCCATTTCAGTGCCTTTTTCTATATACAGCGAATGGAGCTTCACCTGCTCGACCCTGAGAGCTGTAAGTATGCGCGCTGTTTCAACAGCGTCTGTGTCATCGTCCCATGGAAGGTCGAGTATTACGTGGGCGCATACATCGAAATCAAAGCGATGTATACGCATCACTGCGTCTATAAACTCTGCCAGACCGTGTCCGCGGTTTATTTTTTGCAGCGTGTGCGGATCAGTGCTTTGAAGTCCGAGCTCTATGCTCACGTGCTTTCCCGATGTCTGCGCCAGCCCACTGAGTACACTCAGATACCTGTCCGATATGCAGTCAGGACGCGTCGATACACATATTTCTACGATACCTTCGACTGATGCAGCATCTTCCATATACTGCCTGAAGCTTTCCAGCGGCAGATATGTATTTGAGAAGTTCTGAAAGTACGCAGTAAATTTTGATGCTCCGTATCTCTTCCCTATATATTCCATATTTTTAACGAGCTGTTCACTTACTGACAGTGTGTCAGAAAGATTTTCGAAGCCAGTTCCTGCTTCTCCGCAGAATGTACAGCCGCCTGTTCCCAGACTGCCGTCTCTGTTTGGACACGATACCGGGATGTTGACCGGAAGCTTGTATACCTTTTCACCGTATTTCTCGCGCATCGCTTCAGCGTAGCTTCTGTATAAAGACATTTTCACCTGCCTGCCCGCGGTCCGGAACCGCGATTCCCGCATTTATTGATATTGCTTGCTTTAAAAGTATCAAAAAAGAGCCGTCTCTTTAATTGAGACGGCTCTGATGATTTTTAAGTAATAAGTACGCTTTACTTGTTTATGATCTCATACTGTCTTACTGATGCATCAAGATCTTCAAGATCTGCGCTCAGGCTCACCATGAAATCGATAGAATATTTCTCTGAAATATTCTGGAGCTTCTTAAGGAATCCAGGCAGATCACGAACTGCGATGTCAGCATGCTTTAAGATGCTGTCGATGAATATTTCCTGAATATCATAGTTTGAACTGATAATACCATATATAAATCCAACGTATTCATCGATATTAGTTACATATTCAAACTCGTCCATAACGATCATTCTGATCTCACGGTCGAGGTCATGCTTCAGTCTGTCATCTTTGATAATGAATACGATGCTGCCGTCTTTTTCCCGGCTTGCCTGGTTAGCTGCATCTACCATCATCTTTGTTTTGCCCGTTCCCTTACGTCCTACGATAAGCTTTACCATCTGTAGTCGCCTCCTTTTCTAATTAGTACACTAACGGATTAACCTTATTATACTATCTCGAAAAGAAAAGAACAATATTAAAAAAAATATTTAGTTGTAAATTTTTACTTAATATCTCACATCCTGACATCAGGACATTGAAGATCAGTTAATTTCTAACCTCGTTCTCCGCCGCCAGCCTGAGCTGTCCGCACGCTGCCGAGATATCGCTTCCGAGCTCGCGCCTTACAGTTACCTCTATGCCTCTGGCATTAAGGACTGCGGCGAACTTTTCTGCGTGCTTTCTCGCGCTTCCTCTGAAATCCTTTTCGCTAACGCGATTCAAAGGTATCAGATTTACGTGACAAAGCATACCTCTGAGACGCGCCGCAAGCTCTGCCGCATTTTCCATCGAGTCGTTCACGCCCTCTATGAGAGCGTATTCAAAGGTTATCCTTCTGTGAGTCTTTTCTGTATATTTCCTGCATACAGAAAGCAGTTCATTCATCGTACAGCTTCTCGCCACCGGCATAAGCTTCAGCCTGATCTCGTCAGACGGAGCGTGAAGCGATACAGCGAGATTTACCTGCGGCATGTCTTCAGCGAATCTCATTATTTTTTCTGTGAGACCGCATGTAGATACTGTAATATTTCTGAGACCGATATTCAGACCCTTTTCTTCATGAAATATATTCAGCGCACGAATAAGCTCATCGTAATTGTCGAACGGCTCGCCCGTTCCCATAACTACTATGTGACCTATGCGCTCACCTGTATCTCTTTCCATGGCAGATACCTGATCGACCATCTCACCGGTGTTAAGTCCGCGTTCAAGACCGTTTATGCCTGAAGCGCAGAACGCACATCCCATACGGCATCCCGCCTGCGATGATATGCAGGCCGTATTGCCGTACTTGTATTTCATGAAAACACTCTCTACTGCGTGACCGTCGCGCACGCCGAACAGGTATTTTTTTGTACCGTCAGCAGCTGATTCCTGCTTTCTGAGCAGCTGAACTGAGTTTATCTCAGCACAGCCTTCAAGTTTTTCTCTTAATGGTTTTGACAGCTCTGTTATCTCATCAAAGGAGCCTGCTCCCTGATAAAGCTTTCTGAACACCTGATCGGCGCGGAATTTCTTTTCGCCTATAGATTCAAAGAATTCCCGCATCTGATCGTATGTCATATTTTTGAGCTGCTTTTTTGCGTTTTCGCCGTTGATAACGTCCACAGCCTAAGCTTCGACTTTCTCAACGCCTATTCCGGCCTCACGGCCGTTGAGCCTGAATGTTTCAAGAGCTGCGTCAGTATACTCGAGAGACTTTGCAAGCGTTTCACTCATTATATATTCTCTGTGAGCTTCGAATGCAGCCTTGAGCTCGTCATTACAGTTTACGCTGATGATGATGTTGTCCATCATATCAAGGTCCTTCTGCTTTCTCATCTGCTGTACTTTAGAGATGAGCTCCCTTGCAAGGCCCTCAGCCTCAAGCTCAGGAGTTACCTTAGTATCAAGGATAACGAATACGCCTCTGTCAGCGCCAACGGCAAAGCCATCCTTTGCTGATATCCTTACTTCAACAAGCTCTTCCGTGATATCTACATCCTCGCCGCCGAAAGTAAGCGTAAGCTTACCGTCAGCCTGAAGCTGAGCTATCATACCCTTTGCATCGCCTGCGGCGAGCACCTTGCCGAATTCCTTTATATTCTTTCCGAGAACAGGACCCGCTTTTCTGAAGTCAGGCTTCAGACTGTAGTCCATGAATGTGTCTATATTCTTCTCGAAAACTACTTTCTTTACATTGAGTTCCTCAAGGATAAGAGGTACCATGTTGCCGATCTCAGCCTCGTACTTGCCGTCAACGAGTATTTCTGTCAGAGGCTGTCTTACCTTGATCTTTTCCTTTTCTCTTTCGCCTCTGCCGAGAGCTACGATAGTTCTTACGAGATTCATCTTCTTTTCGAGCTCTTCATCGATAAGGCTCTCCTCGCATTCTGGGAAGTGCGCGAGGTGAACTGAGTATTCGCCTGTGAGCTTTGTATATATCTCATCAGAAATGAATGGAGCAAACGGAGCAGACAGAAGTACCACACCCTTAAGTATTTCATAAGTAGTGAGATATACAGACTTCTTATCCTCAGTCATTTCCTCTGCATAGAAACGTCTTCTTGCTCTTCTGATATACCAGTTTGACAGATCATCTGCAACGAAGTCAGTAATGTTCTTTACTACCTTCATGTGCTCGTAATTGTCCATGTCTGTTGTAGCTTCCTTAACGAGACGGTTGAAGCGTGACAGGATCCATCTGTCGAGCTCAGGTCTGTCAGCAGGAGCTACATTTAAAGAAGCTACATCTATATTATCCTGATTTGAGTACAGAACGAAGAAATTGTATACATTTCTGAGGGTTCCGAAGTACTTGCTCTGTATCTCTGCAACGCCGTCCTCATCGAATCTCGTTGGAGTCCATGCAGGAGACGTATAGAGCAGATACCATCTTGCTACGTCAGCGCCGTACTTGTCAAAGAGTGCGAATGGGTCTACTGTATTGCCCTTTGACTTTGACATCTTCTTGCCCTCTTTATCAAGGATAAGGTCGTTTACGAGAACATTCTTGTAAGGCGCTTTACCCATAATAAATGTAGAAATAGCAAGCAGAGAATAGAACCAGCCTCTTGTCTGGTCTATGCCCTCGCATATAAAATCTGCAGGGAAGCATTCCTCGAATTCTTCCTTGTTTTCAAACGGATAATGCTGCTGAGCGAAAGGCATTGAGCCGCTGTCGAACCAGCAGTCCATTACTTCAGGGATCCTCGTCATAGTCTTGCCGCACTCAGGGCATGTCAGATGAACGTCATCTACATACGGTCTGTGAAGCTCTATGCTCGTATCGATCTTTTCCTGAGCCTTGTCTACGAGCTCCTGACGCGAGCCGATGCACTCAATGTGACCGCATTCGCATCTCCATACAGGTATCGGAGTTCCCCAGTATCTGTTTCTTGAGATAGCCCAGTCCTTTACGTCAGCGATCCAGTTGCCAAAGCGTCCCTCACCTACGAAAGGAGGCTGCCAGTTTACAGTGTTGTTATTTTCAACTAACTGATCTCTCAGCTTAGTCATTTCGATATACCAGCTCGGCTTAGCATAGTAGATGAGCGGAGTTCCGCATCTCCAGCAGTGCGGGTAATTGTGTTCCACCTTTTCCTTTGAGTAAAGCTTGTCCTCGCCTGCGAGGTACTTTATTATCTCAACATCAAGACCGTCCTCCATTACGAAGTGACCCTTCCATGGAGTGCCTGTGTACTTTCCGTCCTCCCCTACAGGATTGAGAACAGGAAGGTCGTATCTGCGTCCGATCTGATAGTCATCATCACCGAAGGCAGGAGCTATATGAACGATGCCTGTACCTTCAACAGTGTCAACGTAATCAGCTACAGTAACGAAGAAAGCCTTCTTGTTTGCAGGTATTTCAAGGAACGGCATAAGCTGCTCGTATTCCTGATGCTCAAGAGCAGTACCCTTCATTTCCTCAAGTACTGTGTACTCACCTTCGCCCAGGTGCTTGTCTGCGAGAGCCTTTGCAAGTACATATACATTTCCGTCCTTTTCTGCTCTGATATAGTCGATATCAGGACCTACAGCAAGAGCTACGTTTGAAGCAAGAGTCCATGGAGTAGTCGTCCATGCGAGGAAGTATTCGTTATCTGCGCCTTTCTTCTTGAACTTTGCAGTTACGGTATTTGTCTTTACCATTTTGTAGCCCTGCGCTACTTCGTGAGAAGCAAGGCCTGTTCCGCATCTCGGGCAATACGGAAGGATCTTGTGTCCTTCGTAGATCATGCCTGCGTCAAAGAATTTTTTGAGTATCCACCAGCCTGATTCTATGAAGTTATTGTCGAGAGTGATGTACGGATTGTCGAGGTCTACCATGTAGCCCATGCGCTTCGTCATCTTTCTCCAGAGTCCTTCGTATTCGAATACAGACTCGCGGCACTTTTCGTTAAATTCCTTTATACCGTACTTTTCGATGTCCTGCTTGCCTGACATCTTGAGCTTCTTTTCTACTTCTATCTCAACAGGAAGACCGTGAGTATCCCAGCCGGCCTTTCTCTTTACCTTGAAGCCCTTCATAGTTTTATAGCGGCATACTGAATCCTTCAGCGTTCTTGCGATGACGTGATGGATGCCAGGCTTGCCGTTTGCTGTCGGAGGTCCTTCATAGAATACGAA
>CAVGAH010000077.1:0-10124 GCA_963627215.1 bacterium
GTCCTGTTGGGCTCTGTTGCGTCTGCTACATAAACTATTTTTTCCAGAAGAGACATATTTTCTCTTCCCGTCGTATGATAGCTTATAGCGTTTACTATATCCTCATCGTCTACACCGAAGCGGTCCTGTATGACAGCCGCCGCCAGCTTGCTGTGTGCCAGCTGCGGTTTGTCTATGTACACCTCACCGATATCGTACTTCTCGACAAGCATATTCATTTCTTCGATATCGAGATTTTTGCACGCGTCATGAAAGAGCGCGGCTATATGTGCTTTCTCGACATCTGCGCCATGCTTTTCTGCAAGCGCCACGGCAGTCTCAACGACTCCCATGGTGTGTCTGTAGCGTTTTTCTGTAAGTCTTTCTCTTATATAATTGTCGAGTCTTTCGATAAGCTTTTCATCCATGAGATGCACCACCTTTTCAGTCTGATATATATATGAAACTAAAAATATCCACAACAATACCGGACATTCAGAATTTATCCGCGGTAAAGCCCGTTCCTGGCGATATATTCTCCGACAGCATCAGGCACGAGATATTTTATGCTCCTGCCATCGCGGCATCGCCTGCGTATATCTGTCGATGAGATGTCTACCTTAGGTATATTTACCGTTATTATCTCGGAGCCGTATTTCTGTCTAATGCGCTCCGCATGATCGGTCAGCTCCTCATCGCGGTATCCCGGTCTCGTTCCTATGACAAAACCATAGCGCGTCAACAGCTCCTCAAATCCCCACCATTTTTCTATACTTAAAAATGAATCTATACCGGCTATGAAATACAGCCTGTCATCAGGATACATCGCGCTCAGTTCAGCCATAAGGTCTACCATATACGAGACCTTACCCTTTGCGACATCAAGCGCCGATACTTCAAAATGCTCATTGTCACGCGCTGCAAGCTCTGTCATTTCGAGCCTCTGGCTACTGTCAGCTCCGCTGCGCCCTACCTTGAACGGGGATTCGTAAGCAGGCAGGAGTATGACTTTATCAAGTCCCGCTCCGTCTCTTACATGCTCCGCCAAAACGAGATGACCTGTATGCACCGGGTCAAAGCTCCCGCCGAAAATTCCGATATTCATTACTACTGCTCCTGTTCGTCTACAGTCCTTATAGCGAGCTCTTCAAGCTGCTCATCGTCTATGACACCCGGAGCCTCTGACATGAGGCACTGAGCGTTCTGGTTCTTAGGGAACGCTATTACCTCTCTTATGCTTGATTCGCCGAGCATGAGCATAACGAGTCTGTCCATGCCGTATGCAAGACCGCCGTGAGGAGGAGTTCCGTACTTGAAGGCTTCAAGCAGGAAGCCGAATTTTTCCTGAGCCTCCTCAGGTGAGATGCCGAGACCTCTGAACATTCTCTGCTGCAGCTCATCATCATGTATCCTGATGCTGCCGCCGCCGACTTCTACGCCGTTGAGAACTATATCATAAGCCTTTGCCTTTACCTCGCCCGGAGCAGTCTCGAGCTTATCGAGATCCTCATCGCGAGGGCATGTGAACGGATGATGCATTGCATAGAATCTTCCGTCCTCTTCGTTGTATTCATAAAGAGGGAAGTCAGTTACCCAGAGGAATTCGAACTGTGAATCATCGAGCATGCTGAGCTTTCCTGCAATATCTCTTCTCAGGAATCCGAGAGAATCAAATACCACCTTTGCCTTGTCAGCAACGATAAGTATGAGGTCGCCTGCTTTTGCGTTCACTCTCTCAAGTATCTGAGCAGTCTTTTCTTCATTGAAGAACTTTGCTATAGGTGAAGTAACGCCTTCTTCTGTTATCTTCATCCAAGCGAGTCCCTTTGCTCCGTAAGACTTTATAGCCTCCTGAAGCTTGTCTATGTCCTTGCGGCTGAACTTGTCAGCGCCGCCTGTGATGTTTATAGCCTTTACTCTGCCGCCGTTTTCGAGAGCGCCTGTAAATACCTTGAAATCACAGTCAGCTACGAGGTCGCCCAGCTCAGTGAGCTCAAAGCCGAAACGCAGGTCAGGCTTGTCGCTTCCGAAGCGTTCCATAGCTTCATCGTAAGGCATCTTTCTGAACGGTATCTGGATATCTCTGTCAAGGAGCTCCTTAAAGAGAGTCTTCATGAAGCGTTCCTGTATTTCCATGATGTCCTCAGGCTCTACGAAAGAAAGCTCCATATCTATCTGAGTGAACTCAGGCTGTCTGTCAGCTCTGAGGTCTTCGTCACGGTAGCAGCGGGCTATCTGATAATATCTGTCAAGGCCTGATACCATGAGTATCTGCTTGAAGAGCTGTGGTGACTGAGGCAGCGCATAGAATCTTCCGTGATTAACGCGGCTTGGGATGAGGTAGTCTCTTGCGCCTTCCGGAGTCGGCTTTACGAGTGTAGGAGTCTCTACCTCTATAAATCCTTCCTTATCGAAGAAGTTTCTCGCGCAGATAGCTACCTTGTGTCTGAATTCCAGATTTCTCTGCATCTTCGGCTTTCTGAGGTCGAGATATCTGTACTTGAGACGCAGATTTTCATCAACGTTGTCGTCGTCCTTTATATAAATAGGAGGAGTAGCAGCTTCAGAGTAGATCTTGAACTCGTCAACTATTACTTCGATATCGCCTGTAGGGATATCCTTGTTCTTTGACTCTCTCTCTACGACTTTTCCCTTTACGCCGATAACATATTCACTTTTCAGCGAATCGGCAGCCTCAAATACTTCCTTTTCTACTTCGTCAGTAAAAACGATCTGAGTGATACCTGTTCTGTCTCTCAGGTCACAGAATATAAGTCCGCCGAGATTTCTCTTTTTGCTTACCCAGCCGTTGAGAACGACTTCCCTGCCGACGTTCTCCTGTCTGAGAGTTCCGCACATATCTGTTCTTTTCCAGACATTTCTCATTTTTTCATCATCTCCTGATTTGATTTATTTGTTTTTTTAAAGCGCAGCAGAGCACTGACAAGCTCGCTTGATCAGTGCGGCGCGTAGCTTGCAACGGCGCCAGCGGAGCTTCTGCTCCGCCCGGATTTCGGTGGAAGATTATGGCCTGCCACCGAAAGTCGGGAATGGAACCCGCCGCCTATAGAGGCGGGGGACATTTGGCGCTACGTTATTTATTCAAACGGCAGATACAGCTTCTGTTCTTTACGCTGTATCATCTCGTCTATGCGCTGTATATATACTTCAAAATTGGAAACATTCGGAACACGCTCAAGCCTGTTGCCGTCATCATAATAAGCCTTGCTTATTCCGCCCGCGCCAAGCGCGATTATAGTCTGGTGCTCGTCCATTATACGTATGTTGTAAACAGACTCTGTACCCTTCTTTGCATATGAAACGTTTTCAAAATTTCCTGTCATGTGCTTCTGCCTGTACATGTAGTACGGGAAGTAACCGCTGTCGCGCAGCGCCGCCGCTGCATCACTTACCATACGGCCGACCTCGTCGCCCCCGCTGTAGTGGTAATCTGAATCCTGCTCACGCAGACGAGATGCACGCTTTACTGCAAGCGTGTGGACTGTGATATTGTCAGGCGCAAGCTTTATTACCTCATCGAGCGTATGCATGAACATAGCGTGATCCTCGCCCGGAAGTCCGGCTATGAGGTCTGTGTTCACATGCTGTATTCCGCTTTCTGCTGCTATCCTGAACGCTTCATATATATCATCAACGCAGTGCGACCTTCCGATCAGCTTTAAGGTGCTGTCGTTCATCGACTGCGGGTTTATGCTTATGCGGTCAACGCCGTGAGCCTTCATAACTGAAAGCTTTTCAGCAGTTATAGTATCAGGGCGTCCTGCTTCTGTGCAAAATTCCTTCACTTCTGACATGTCGAAGCTCTGTACGACCTTGTCGAGAAGTTTCTGCAGCGCTCCGGCGCTGAGCGACGTCGGCGTTCCGCCTCCGATATATACGCTCTCCGGTTTTATGTCAAGAGCCTTCATCCTTGCTCCTACTGCGCTTATTTCCTTCAAAAGCGCTTCAAGATAGCGCTCCATGGCGCTCTCGTCCGCCTGATTTGAAGTAAACGAGCAGTAAAGGCATCTTGTCGGACAGAACGGTATGCCTATATAAATGCCTGCTGTCCTGCCGGCGGGAGAGCCTGTTATGAAGCTCTGATTCCTGCATGTATCTAAAACGAGCTGCGTTTTTTCGTTGCTGACATAGTATACATTATGAAATACATCAGCTACCTGCTCGTACGTAAGTCCGTCACGCGACATCATCTCGTTTGCAAGCTTCGTCGGACGCACGCCTGTAAGTGTTCCCCATGCAGGTCTGTATCCTGTAAGTTCTGCAAGACTGTCATATATAAATCTTTTTGCCTTATTTTTCTCGAGCTGCTGTGTGCCGTTTTCATACGGCAGGCATATTTCGACCTCACAGATATCCGTTTCCTGCTCTTTCGCATCAGGTATCTCAGCAGGCTTGCTCTGACGCTTTATAGCGCTGTTTATCAGCTCATATTCGCCGGGGCGCAGGAATTCTTTTATTAATTCCTCAAGCTCATAGCTGTTACTGTGATTTCTGAGGTTTATCTTATAAAAACGGGTTAAATTTCTTTTCATGTCCTATCGTAGTCTGGCCCATGTGTCCCGGCAATACGTATGTCTCGTCAGGAAGCACAAAGAGCTTTGTGTGTACTGAATTTTTAAGCGTTTCAAATGAACCACCGTTGAAGTCTGTCCTTCCGATGGAATCCGCAAATAATGTATCTCCGCTGAAAAGGACGTTGCCTACGAGTATGCAGATGCCACCGAGTGAATGTCCCGGTGTTTCCATTATCTTGAGCTCCATATTGCCGACCTTAAGAGTATCGCCGTCCTTGAGATCGATATCTGGCGTAAATTCTATCTTTTGGCCTGTAAATGCTGCAGACATATTCTCATTTGCATTATTAAAAAGGTAATTATCCTTGCTTGAAGCTGCTATCGGGCAGCCGAACATCTTCTGATAGTAAGGCACTCCGCAGATATGGTCGCCGTGACCATGCGTAAGGACTATATATTCTATATCATAGCCGTGTGACTTTATATAATTATCAAGCGGTTTGCTTGAACCGCCCGGATCTACGATAAATCCCTTGTTTGTCTCTTCATCTGCGCAGAGGTATGTGTTTACCTGCATAGGTCCTGTGTAAAAGAGTTTCAGATCCATATTCTTTCTCCTTATTAATTTATTTATTTTTAAGCGTTCAAATATATTTAATAACATACTGACAAACTTTTTCGTAAGTTCAGGACGCCGTTGCAGGCGGACGTGCATGCAGGTCGCTTTTTGGGCGTCTTTTTGTTTATATAAATTTATAATAATGTATACTTTTATTACTGTGCGCTTCCTCTGTATACGTCTATAACTCCCATGAGCGACTTGAAGCGGCTTATGAGCTGTGATATCTGGTTTACGTTTGATATCTGAACCGTTAGTGTTATGCTGGCGGTATTATCGTTGTTGCTCTTTCCTATTACTCCTGTTATATGGACGTCCATGTCTTCGCAGATCTTTGAAAGGTCGGAGAACAGACCCTTTCTGTCTTCGCCGACTATGGCTACTTCTGTCTCGAATGTCGCCTGCTGCTTTTCTACATCCCACTCTACATCGATGAACCTTGCGCGTTCTTCTTCAGGCAGGGATGTGATGTTTGGGCAGTCGGCTCTGTGGACTGAGACGCCGCGGCCTTTTGTGATAAAACCGACTATGTTGTCGCCCGGTACAGGGTTGCAGCACTTTGCGAGCCTTATGAGCAGGTTGTCTACTCCCTTTATACTTATGCCGCCTGTATTTTCAGACTTTTTCTTTGACGGCTTGTGCTCGTAATTCTTTATCTCTTTAAGCTTCTTCAGCTCAGCCTGCTTTTCTTCGTCGTAGAACTTTACGAGCATATCGAGCACTTTTGACAGCATTGTTCCGCCGTAGCCGAGAGAAGAATAAAGATCCTCGACGTTAGGAAATTTGAGCTCCTTCGCTACTCTGTTTATACGCTGAATCTTTACGATCTGCTGAGGATCATAGCCCTTTCTGCGTATATATTTTTCGAGCATCGATTTGCCCTTTTCCTCGTTCTCGCTCTTGTTCTCCTTTTTAAGCCACTGGCGTATCTTGTTCCTGGCGTTGCTGCTCTTTGCTATCTTGAGCCAGTCTATATTAGGTCCCTTACTGTTTGCTGATGTTATGATCTCGACTATGTTGCCGTTTTCAAGAACGTGGTCTATCGGGACCATCTTGCCGTTTATCTTTGCGCCTATGCACTTGTTTCCGACTGCTGAATGTATCTTGTATGCAAAATCTATAGGCGTTGAACCAGCCGGAAGCTCTATGACCTTGCCTGCAGGAGTAAATACGAATACCTGATTTGAGAACAGATCCATTTTGAGCGTTTCCATGAACTCCTTGGAATCGTCCATATCCTTGTTCCACTCAAGCGTCTGCCTGAGCCATGCAAGCTTAACTTCCTCCTGATCCGACTTTATACCTTCCTTATATTTCCAGTGAGCTGCGATACCGTACTCCGCTATCTGGTGCATTTCATAAGTACGTATCTGGATCTCAAAAGGATGCTCATCATCTCCAAATACAGTAGTATGAAGCGACTGATACATGTTTGACTTAGGCATCGCTATATAATCCTTGAAGCGACCCGGTATAGGTCTCCACATAGTATGAACGACGCCGAGCACAGCGTAGCAGTCCTTTATAGTATCTACCAGAACTCTTACAGCCATGAGGTCAAATATCTCGTCGAGCTGTTTGTGCTTGTCGCGCATTTTCTTGTAAATGCTGTAAAAATGCTTCGAACGACCCTTTACCTCATAATGTATATTGAGCGTATCGAGCGCACTCTTAAGCTGTTCTATTATTTTGTTTATCTGCTGCTCGCGCTCTTCCTTGCGCTGATTTATCTGCTTTGCAAGATTTGAATAAAATTCAGGTTCAAGATGCTTGAGCGCTATATCCTCCAGCTCGAACTTCATATTGAACATACCGAGTCGATTGGCAAGCGGCGCGTATATTTCAAGCGTTTCCTTGCTCTTTTCCTTTATTTTATTCGGCGGCATGTAATCTATAGTCCTCATGTTATGCAGCCTGTCTGAAAGCTTTATAATAAGGACTCTGATGTCTTTTGACATAGCCAGGAACATCTTTCTCATGTTCTCAGCCTGTGCTTCTTCCTTCGTTTCGAACACAAGACTCCCCAGCTTTGTAACGCCGTCAACGAGCAGTGTCACCTCTGACCCGAATTCTTCAGTAAGCTGTTCCTCTGTATACGGAGTATCTTCAACAACATCATGAAGCAGCCCGGCTACTATAGTCTGTTCGTCCATTCCGAGCTGTGCGAGTATCTTTGCCGTTTCGACAGGATGAATGATATAAGGTTCTCCTGACTTTCTAAACTGACCTTCATGCATCTTTGCTGCAGTCAGATATGCTTTTTTTATAAGTTCAAAATCGTAATGAGGATTAAGTTCCTTCAAATATTCTAAGAATTCGTCCATTTTGTCTACCTGATCAACATTTTCCATACTACATTTCCAACTCTCATAAATGCTTTTGCAACACGTCGGCCCGGCCGACCCATCTCTACCTTCACTATATTCTGCGCCTTACAGCGCGTATCCTGTATACACACTTTTATTGTGTCTGACTAATATTATAACGCGTGGAGCTATTCGCTTCAATAATTATTAAATACTGTCATGCTTCCATCCCAACACAGATATTTCCGGACTTCTGACGGCATTTAATAGTCATTGAAATGACTTTTGCGGACATGTGTTTGCTGTTATCCGGCTGACCTTTAAATACAACACATGGGGCGCCCAAAGGACGCCCCTCATGATAAAAGTCAGCGTTTGATTTCTGCTGCAGACTTACTTATTCTTCTTTGCCTTACCGTGATATGATGACTTGTCTGTTGACTTCATGATGTCATACCATATAGATGTAGCGATAAAGATAGATGAGCATGTACTGCAGATAACACCTACGAGTATAGGCAGGATAAAGCTTCTGATAGTGTCACCGCAGAATATCAGCAACGGTATCATTACGATCACTGTAGTGAGCGAAGTCATGATCGAACGTCCGAGTGTCTGCTTTATACTCATGTCTACGAGCGGAGCAAGACCGTTCGCGCTTCTTCTTGCTGAGTTTTCAGTATTTTCTCTGATACGGTCAAATATTACGATAGTATCGTTGATACCGTAACCGAGGATAGTAAGTATAGCTGCGATGAACGGGCTGTTTATGCTTATATGGAACATGCCGTAGAAGCCGATTACAAGAAGTACTGTGTTTGCAAGAGCTATGATAGCAGCAATACCGTACTTCCACATGAATCTTACGGCGATGTAGATAAGCATGAGTACTATAGCGATAGCTACAGCCTTGAATGCACTTGACTTAAGCGTTTCACCTACTGACGGTCCTATGTTTTCTATAGAAAGTACCGCATCTTCAGTGATACCGTACTTTTCTTCGAGAGTTGACATGAGGTTAGTTCTTGTTTCACTCTCCATAGAGTCTGTAGTCTTTATGATGATCTGAGTGTTACCATCGCCTGCGTGAGTAACGTTTCCATCGATCTTCTGCTCAGAGAGTATGTCGTTTATCTCACTGATCTTAACTTCCTTGCCCATTTCGAGCTGAATGAGCGTACCGCCCGTAAAGTCGATACCGAAGTTAAAGCCTCTGATAAGTCCTGTCGCCATAGATGCGATTATGAGGACGAGAGTTACGATATAATATATCTTTCTCCTTTCCATAAAAGGAAAGCTCTTTAATTTTTCCATATTATAAAGCCTCCTTTACTTCTTCTGCTGCTACCGCAGGAACGTCCTTTATACCGAACATTTTCTTTGTTCCAAAAGTTCTGCTCTCTGCGATGAGCTGGAGATATACGTTAGTTACGATAGTTGCAGTGATGATACTGATGATGATACCTATCATGAGTGTGAGTGCGAAGCCTCTTACATCACCTGAACCGAATTCATACAGAGCAACGCCTGCAATAAGAGTAGTTACCTGTGAATCGACTACTGTACCGAGGGCTCTCTTATAACCCTGAGTAGTAGCTACTCTGATAGTCTTGCCCTTTGAAACTTCTTCTTTTATTCTTGAGAATATGATAACGTTGGCATCTACTGCCATACCTACTGAAAGTATCATACCTGCGATACCAGGGAGCGTAAGAACGTTTCCAAACGCTACGATGATCCAGAGGTAAGCAAGGATGTATACGATAAGGGCGATATCTGCTGCAAGCCCCATCATTCTGTAAACGATGAGCATGAGCAGGAGTACGAGTGCTGCGCCGATAACAGCAGCTATGATACTCTGAGTGAGTGAATCCATACCGAGCGTAGGACCTACGATATTTGTCTGTACTTCATTGAGGTTTACAGGGAGTGCGCCGCCTCTGATGAGAGCTGCGAGGTTAGAGGCTTCTTCCTGTGAGAAGTTGCCCTCGATCTGGCACTTGCCGCCTGTAATAACAGAGCTTACGTTTGGATATGAGATTATCTCGTTATCGAGTATGATAGCGATACAGCTTGCAGGTAGTCCGAGCTGTTCGTCAGCTGTGATCTCGCCGTTTACGATAGACTGTGTAGCTGCTTCAAAGAGTGAAGATCCTGTTGAATCAAACTCCATAGTAACTACATAGCCTGCACCCTTCTGGTTTATAGCTGTGCCTGCATCCTTAACGTTGTCTCCTGTGAGGATAACGTTTCCGTCAGCAGTTATGAATGTCAGCTGAGCTGTAGTACCTATAGACTTGATAGCTGATTCGGCATCATCAACTCCAGGGAGCTCAACTCTTATCCTCTTTTCACCTTCGATGCTTACTACAGGGTTTGTAAGACCCATTTCGTTAACTCTCTTTTCAATAACTGCCTGTGTCTGATTCATGAGTGATGTAAGTTCAGCACCTGTAGCATCTGTTTCTGCTTCGAGTACAACGTATACACCGCCCTGAAGGTCAAGACCGAGCTTCATATAATCCTTTATAGGACCTGTTACGCTGCCGGCACCGAAGATCGTAACATACCAGCCTGCTATGAGAATCAGAATAATGAGAACAGCCATTACTCTTTTAACATTCTTCATTACTTTTCAATAACTCCTTCCTTTTTACATATCATCTGATAAAACTGCCTGTATTC
>CAVGAH010000078.1:0-10056 GCA_963627215.1 bacterium
ATTTCTTCTATAGTGTATCCGCTGTCCTCAGAAGTCATTTTTACAAAGTCTCTGTCGTACCATGGGATTCCAAAAGCCTCAGAAACAGCCTTTGCAACAGTTCTTCCGCCTGCGCCGTACTCACGGCCTATAGTGATAACGGGCGTCTTACTTGTATTTCTCATTCTTTATACCTCTTTTTCTGTATTCTCAAAATTCTTGCCTATTACAAGCGTATCGTTTGCAGTTATAACGTGCTCGCCATTCTGATTATAACCGTCTATCTTTATACGCACAAGACCGTTAAATTCATTTCTTTCTTCTACATACGCTACTTCTGCTGTACCTGTTATTACATCTCCTGCTTTTACCGGTTTGTACCAGTCGTTGTAGCTTGAGACACCCGCTATGAAATGTCCGAGAGGCTTGTAGTCGAGCAGCCATTTTCTCCAGAGAAGCATGCCTGTCATAGTTCCAGGCGCTATTATCTCTCCGAATATGCTTTTCTTTCCTACCTCATCATCCATGTGGATAGGCGCTGAATCATACTTTGACGCGTAGTCAAGCATCATTTCTCTTGTAATATGTATAGCACCTATATCCCATTTTCTTCCAAGCGTAAATTCCTCAAAATACATTTTTAAACCATTCCCTTCAAAAAACTTCAGCTAACACTTAATCGATATTACAGCCGAACCGTCAATTATCAAGATCCATTTTAACAAGTTCAGCGAATTCTGTTTCAGGATAGACGGCCTTTACAGCCTCGCATGTCTTAGCTGCTGTTTCGCGGTCGTATTCCGTAAAATAGCTCGGACTTCCGCAGAGCTTCGTTCCGGTGCCGCTGAGCGCGCTCGACTCAACGCATGCAGCGCTCATCTTTCCGGCAAACTGTCTGTGCTCTCTGTGCCCGTCCGCATATAAGCGGCCGTAGCCGAGAGCATGATACGCATCGGCAGGTATCCAGCCGTCAGTGAGCCTGAAGACTGTCCAGCTCTGATGCTCGAGCGCAGTCATTTCAAATTTGAAAAACTGCTCTATATCCTTCGTTCTGCGCGTCGAAACGTCACGCATCTGAGGGAAGTTTTCCGTGTTATATATATCAGGCCTGTATCCGCGCGTTATGATGTTCATGTCGCGCAGCTTGTATTTCAGATGCAGCGCGCTTGCACGCAGGAGCCTTCTTACAGAAGGCGGCATGCTTTTTCCGATATACTTTTTCTCACATTCAGCGCCATCAGCTGCATTGTCGGCGAATTCCTTCGGGAAGAGCGCTTTTGCAAGCTTTTCGAGCGGATCGTCTACTATATTTTTTGCGTTATATACTGATCTCAGTGAACCGAACGGTACAAAAGCAAGCTCGTCATTTCCCGGGTCGACCGGATGTCCCTCTACTGCAAGCTGCGGAACTATGTCGGCAAGCCTGTCGTCGTGTATATGTACATAGATGCCGGGCAGCTTAGTGACACCTGTATTTCCACTCTTCAGGAACTCATCATTCAGCACGTGCTTCCTTATAAAATGAGCTCTTACTGCCATAGCTGTCCTCAGGGTAGCTTCATCATCACCCTCGTCGATTATTATATAATTCGAATCGAGACACTTGTTAAGAGCTATCTCAAATGCTTCAGTAGATGTATCTGCCTGCATGTAGTGCGCGCGCGTCAGTCTCAATGGAAGATAAAGCTCCGGCGTTATGAGGCCGCGCTCCCTCATGTCGAGATTTTCCTGCATCGTCTGAGTGAAAAGTCCCGGACACCTGAATTTCATTTCAGTTTCAATATGTGACATATCTGCGCCTATCATGTTCATTTTCATTCTGAAAAGGCGCATGCGGCCGCACCAGTAAACAGTTTTTATTATTTCAGGTATATCAGGACCGTTGCCTACTATGAGCACTCTTACCTCTTCATCCTGAAGCCTGTCGCGCATCTCGTAAAGTGGATGATCGTACATGAGATTCCATACTGCAGCTTCTGCAGGGTCGATGAGTCTGAGCTCTGTGTCGCCAAAATCAAGCGAATCGAGCACTGTACGAGTCACCTCAGACGAAGAAAATACGAATACGCTCACGTTTGCAGCCGCAGCCGCGGCTGATACGCTGTCGAGCGACGCGTGTACCGAAAGCGCGTCTGAAAGATTTTCCTTTTCGTTTTCTTTTATAAGAAACAGACGTACTTCATCCTCATCAGCGTCATCTTCCTGAGCTGAAGCGCCGACACCCGATGTGTATTCTGACAGCGCGTCAGCTGCAAAGCCGCGGTCGCCTGCGACAAATATACACTGTTCTCCGCGAGCTGACAGCTCTTCTGAAAGAGCCTCCGAGCCGCTGTTTCTTTCTGAAAAAATATTTATTATCATATCAACACCACATTTCCTGTATTACCATCAAGCTTTCTTTGAGTTGACCATAAGTATCATTATATCATATATATTACATGTAAATTTGATGTTTTCTGCTTTATTTTTGTATTTTAATTCTGCGCTTTCTGCCGGTGAGCCGGGCTCACGCTCTATTCAGGCATTCATTTGTGCATGACCGCATCAGTGCATTTATACATTAATCGTTATTTCTGCTTCCAAATATCCTGAGGAGCTGCAGGAACAGGTTTATGATATCGAGATATATGTCGAGCGCGCTGTCTACAGCGTTATCTACTGTTTTTACATACATCTGCGCCTTTACCCAGTCGTAGCCGATGTAAAGAGAGAATATCGCTGCAGCGACCCATGAGATGGCTGTCGGGTATATTCCGAAAAGCATGCACAGCAGCTGTGCTATGACAAGTCCTATGAGTGCAACGAAAAGCATCCTGCCCATACCTGCGAACGTTCCCGGAAATACGCTTGCAGCAACAAGCATGACTGCAGTGACTATAGTTGTCATAAGGAACGCCTGGAATATAACGCCGGTGCTGTATCCCTGCAGGCAGACAGAAAGTACCGCGCCTACAGGCAGTACTACGAGATTGTAGCCGCCGAAGCTTATGAGCGGATCGTCAGATCTGTACGCAATAGTGCAGCCTGCCAGGCAGAGCACAAAATATCCGATAATGAGCGCCAGCGGATTCATATTTATGAACGCAGGCCCCATGAGCTTTACTATTACTGCGTTTATGAGGACTCCGTATACTATTACGCCGCCTATTATAAGATTGTACAGACGGTCAGAAACTATCGTATCGGACGGATCCGAATACATTCTCTCCTGCTTGTTTGAAAAAGCTGACATACCGTTAGACATAAAATTATCTACCCCCTTAAATATTAATATTTTATTCTATTGATCATTTTCTGTAATAATACCCTTTTTACTGAAGCGCTACCCTTTTTCAGACAAAAAAATACGGTCATGATAATATAATTTATTGTTACAGCTTTAAATTATATTATCATGACCGCTTTGCGTCAAGTAAGTCAGGTGTCGAACGCGCTGCCTGTTCAGGCAGTTATTCTCCATGCCTATTGTATATTTTATACAGCGCCTACATTTTCTGCCATGCGAGATATGACGCGCTGAAATACGACCAGGTCGTCAGCAGCTACGCCCTCTGTCATCTGCTTTTCAAATTCAGGATCCATTGAAAGAAGCGTATTTCTCAGCGATTTGTCCTTTATATTCAATGTCAGATGATTTACTCTTCTGTCATCGCTGTCCTTTACAACGTCTATAAGACCCTTGCGAGTCAGAGAATCTACAGACCTGCATATGAGAGACTGTGAAATGCCGAGGTTTTTCGCGATATCCTTCGCTGTATCAACATCGGGATGCTTGAGCATATATATCATCATTGCTGTTTCATTCGGAGTGAATCTGTAGCCGTCAAGATTGCTCCTGCAGCTCTCCTGATATTTTTTCATCATATCCGAAAAAACAGACAGATACCTTACATTTCCTGTGTTATTATACATAACCGTTCCCCCTTTGTTTTTTAATTCCTTTTTAACTACACATTAATTTTCTTTCTTCGATCAGCCCCGCCATGACAGAGCATATCTCTTCAAGATGAACAGGCTTTGTGACATGAGCGTTCATTCCTGCCGCCAGGCTCCTTTCGATGTCTTCGCCAAAAGCAAACGCCGTGATAGCGATTATCGGAACGTCTGCTGCATCTGCATGTCCCGAGCTGCGTATCTTCTGAGCCGCTGTAAGACCATCCATGACAGGCATCTGAATATCCATCAGTATGACGTCTATACGTTCATGCATGTTTCCTGAAGCATCACAGCTGCCCGATTGCAGGAATATATTAAGAGCGTCCATGCCATTGCCGCAGACATCACATCTGGCGCCTTCCTCTTCAAGGATGTCGGCAAGCATTTCCGCATTCATCTCGTTATCATCGGCTATAAGTATATGAGCTCCGCTTATGCCGCGTGAGCCTGACCGGCAAGCTGTTTCCGGCATGTCGTCGGGATCACCCTTTTTCATGAACAGCTCGAATGAAAATACAGAGCCTTCCTCCGGTACACTTTTAACGCGTATGTCAGAGCCCATCATATACAGGATATTTCTGCTTATCGCAAGTCCCAGGCCTGTTCCCTTCAGTCCGCTCGAATGGTTTTTATCGCGCACCTGCTCAAACGGCGCAAGTATACGCTGTATGTCCTTTTCCGATATGCCTGTACCGTTATCGCGTACCTCGAACAAATACGCTGCGCTGTCCGTCTCTCCGCCGTCACCGGCGGCATCACAGCCGCATTCGCTGCTGTCCTTTTCACGAACGACGAGCTCTATGCTGCCGCCCTCCTGTGTGTATTTACAGGCATTTGATATAAGATTCATCAGCACCTGAGCAAGACGCGGTCTGTCACATACGACCGTATCGTTTTTAAGCTCTGCCTTTACACTGAAGCTCTGATCTTTTTCCTCAATAACAGGTCTGTATATGTACGCTACTGTATTTATCATATCTGTCAGACTGAACGTCTCTTCTTCGAGGACGAGCCTTCCGCTTTCAATAAATGACATATCAAGTATATCGTTTATCAACGACAGCAGATAGGATGAAGCGCTGTCCATTTTATCGAGATATTCTGTCACGTCCTCTCCTGAGCCTGCTTTCTTTCTGACAAGAGACGAAAGCCCCATTATCGAGTTCAGCGGTGTCCTTATCTCATGAGACATCATCGACAGGAAATCACTCTTTGCATCATTCCTGGCGTTTGCTTCAACTATTGCTCTTCCCATCCTCTCTGCACGATAGCTCAATCTGTATCTTATAACTACCATGCATATCGACGTAATAACTGTTGCGCTTATAAAGCAGACAAGCGCACGTATTTCATTCTGAATATGTTCCCGCGCCGCATCTGACATGACTGTTTCATTAAGACGCGCGCATATCCCCAAACATACTGCAACGCAGCACGCTGCCCCCACAAACATCATGACTGTAAGAACGCACATGAATATATTCAGCCTTTTTTCTTCGCTGTATAATCTCATGTACTACCCTCCCATTCCTCTTGTTGATAGTTTATCATCAAAATCGTAAACCCCTCAATGATAAACGTCTGTCAAATATTTCATATCTTCTACATTATTCGACAGAAAATGTCGCGGTATGGTGAATATTTCTGTGTATAAAATCAATTACTATTTAGTCCCATTATGCTGTAAATAAGCTCCATATCAAGTCCTGTGCGAATAATATCTGCGAGCTTGTCATACTGAGTCTCTTTGTATGCTGCTATATCAGGCACGGCTACCCTCCGGCCTGCGACAAGCTCAAGCAGCTTTTCGGTAAACTCTCTGCTGTCGAAAAGGCCGTGCAGATACGTTCCCATGACGTTTCCGCGTACGCAGCCGTCCTGGCGCTGCGCGCCTCTTACAGATGAAAAACGGCGCGCGCTTTTGTCGGTGATGCGGCTGAAGCCCATGTGTATCTCGTAGCCTTTTAACTGAACTCCTCCGAGCGGCGCGAAAAAATCATCTGCTTCGCATACAGTCGCATCTGTCTGCACTGTTTCCTTTTCATCTTCAAACTCTGTTATGACAGGCAGCAGCGCAAGGCCGTCAGCCTCAGTGAAGGCTTCGTCAGTCTCTGCGCCGGTCGTGTCTATTATCCTTTCACCGAGCATCTGGTAACCGCCGCATATGCCTATGACTGGCACTCCCGCGCGCGCCGCTTTTATGACGGCGTTTCCCAAGCCGCGCCTCTTCAGCCATTCAAGGTCGCTTATCGTGCTTTTCGTCCCGGGAATTATTATAATGTCAGCCTCTTCCAGTCCGCGCGGGCTGTCAGCATATATCACATCTACGCCATCTATCGCTTCAAGGATACCAAAATCTGAGAAATTCGATATTCTCGGAAGCCTGATCACGCATATTTTTATATTTGGCCGTCTGCCGCTCTCAGGCTCGCCCGGCTGCGTTTCCGGCGCATCGCCTGCCGAGCTGTATGCCTTTTTATTAAAGCGCTCCGTAAGGCTGTCCTCATCGTCTATATCGACATCTGCGTACGGAACTACTCCGGCTACAGGACGCTTGCATATGTCTTCTATCATATCGAGCCCCGGGCGCAATATTTCTACGTCACCTCTGAACTTATTTATGACTAGCGCCTTTACGCGCTCCTTTTCCTTTTCGTCAAGCAGGAGCATAGTGCCTGCAAGCTGGGCGAATACACCGCCCCGGTCTATATCGCCTACGAGCAGTACGGGAGCGTCGAGCATTTCGGCAATCCCCATATTTACTATGTCATCAGTTTTGAGATTTATCTCTGCGGGGCTGCCCGCGCCCTCTATTACTATTATATCGTTGTCGGCAGCAAGCCTGTTGTACGCCGCCATTATGTCAGGTACAAGCTCTTTTTTGTGCTTGAAATAATCGGCAGCCCTCATGTTTCCGCGCGATCTGCCGTTTACTATGACCTGTGAGCCTACGTCTGTCGTCGGCTTAAGCAGTATCGGGTTCATAAGCGCAGACGGTTTTTTGCCGCACGCCTCTGCCTGAACTACCTGAGCGCGACCCATCTCAAGGCCTTCATCTGTAATATATGAATTCAATGCCATATTCTGGGATTTGAACGGAGCTACTCTGTAGCCGTCCTGCGTGAATACTCGGCACAGACCTGCCGCTATAAGGCTCTTGCCCGCGTTTGACATCGTTCCCTGTATCATTATGTTTACAGCTATTTCAGACACCTCCTCAACGCTTTGATCAACGCTTCTACCATCGCATCATCTTCTTTTTCTGTTCTTACTGCTGCACGGTAATAATGCTCCTCCTGCTCGGCTAGTCCAACATAATTTCCGCAGTCGCGTATTGCTATGCCTTCTGCTGCCATAGCTTCTGCCAGTCCCTGCGGAGCTGTGAAAAGTATGTAATTTGCATCGCTTTTAAATGCTCTGAAAGCGCTGTCTTTTTCTGCCAGCACATCCGAGAGCTCTTTTGACATGCGTTCGCGCTCATTTTTTATGTATTTTACGGTTTTTTCCAGGTAATCACTTTCTCTGAGCGCTGCGATCCCTGCTGCCTGCGCCGGGCCGGACACGTTCCAGTGCGGACCGCGCTCCGATATCATGCGCGCTGTTTCGGCGTCTGAGCATACGGAGTACCCGAGACGCAGTCCTGCCATGCTGTATATTTTTGTAAATGCATTTATTACTATAATAATGCCTGAATGAATGCTCGAATGCTCGAATGCTCCGCTGCTTGTGCGCGCCGGCGCGCCCATATCCCGGCAATTATTTTTGCATGACTCTTTATTTATATTTTTAATTATATTTATTGTTGTAAGTGAATTTCTGTTTTCGTGAAATTCAAGAAAGCATTCGTCTATTATGAGCGCTGCGCCGTTTTCTGCGCACCATACGGCTGCTTTTTCTATGAGCTTGCTGTCAAGCAATCTGCCTGACGGGTTTGTCGGTGTGCATAAAAATATCGCGTCGGGCAGCTCTGTATCTTTGTCCGCAGTGTCATGGGCTGCTTCTGCGCGTTCTTCTGTCCATTTTTCAAAGGCTTCCAGCGTCAGTGCGAATCCGTACTCCGTTTCGGTGTATAAGTACTCTATATACGCATTATTAGTGTTGAGAGCGCGTCCGTACTCTGAGAATGCCGGCACGGGTATAAGGGCGTGCTTTATGTCAAGCGCTTCGCATATGCGATATATGATGTCGCTCGCGCCGTTGCCGCATACTATCTGCTCGGGGCTGACGCCTTCCTTTTCTGCAATGGCATTTCTTAGCTGTCGGCAGTCCGGGTCGGGGTAGTCTGTGAATGCGGACGGTGAGTCTGAAAGTGCTTGTTTTACGCTTTCAGGGAGGCCTAATGGGTTTATGTTTACTGAGAAATCGTATTTTATTTTGTTATCTTTATTTTTAAGCTCGCCGCCATGGCGGAATTTATTACTTTTCATATCTTTAATTTGTATATACGGGACGCCAATACAGGCGGGCGGGCATGCAGGTCGCTGCGCTCGTCTGCATGCCCGCCCGCTTTTTGGGCGTCTTTTTGTATCCATATTTGTATTTATAAACATTATTTTATCTTCATTCCTATGCCGCAGTGGACTCGTATGACGCTGTCAGCACGTGCTGCTATTATGCAGCAGACGTGACCTACGATGTCTCTGTATAGACGTTCTGAGCGGTCGAGGGGGACTATGCCGCAGCCTACTTCGTCGCATATTACTATGGCGTCAGGGGGTATGTCGTTCATTACGTTTTGCATGAATGCATCGCTCAGGATGTCTGCTTCTGACATGTCGGGGGTGGCGGTGCTGTTGTTTTCAAGCTTTTCTGTGTAGTCCTCCGGCAGGCATACAAGCCAGCCTTTTATGATGTCGTGCAGGTTGTCTATGAAAACAGCCTCCCGACCGTATTTTTCATGTGCAAATGTTGTCTTGCCCTGTGACCTGCCACCTATGACAAGTACCATAATATCACCTCCATGCGATAACGATTCCTGTAATAACGGCTGCAGCTATCATAATGGAAGCTGTTGTCAGCATAAGCTTGTTTGCTGCCGGTATATCTGAAGGCTCTATATCGCGCTTTGCGTCGCCTATGAACGGTTTGTTGTGAGTAACTCCGAAATATACTGCGGGACCTGCGAGCTGAAGTCCGAGGGCTCCTGCACATGCGGACTCTGTCTGGGCGGAGTTGGGACTTGCGTGCTTTCTCCTGTCGCGTCGCCACACCCGCCATGCTCCGCGACCGTCGTATCCCGGCAGGAGCCACGCCGCAGCTACCATAAAAAGCGCCGTGACCCTTGCCGGTACGTAATTCAGAACGTCGTCAAGGCGCGCCGCGCAGCGCCCGAAATCGATATACCTTTCGTTTTTATAGCCTATCATCGAGTCCATCGTATTTACTGCTTTATAAAAATAAAGTCCGGGTATTCCGAGCAGCGCCATCCAGAAAACTGGCGCTGTTACACCGTCTGATGTGTTCTCGGCTACTGTTTCTACTGCTGCCTTTATTATTCCGTTTCTGTCGAGCACTGAGGTATCTCTGCCGACTATCATCGAAACGCTGTAACGTGCGCCTTCGGTGTCGCCGCGCTCAAATGCTTCGTATACCTTCATGCTCTCCTGTTTAAGGCTCTTTGCTGCCAGCATGAGCCAGCACATTATCGACATTACGATAATGCACAGCAGGCGGGCGCAGAAGAGCTCTGCGAGCGTGCCGCATATCATCCAGGGGATGATGCCTGCGCGGCTCATGTATGCGCCTGCTGCAAGGCCTGTGGCGAATGCGGCTGACGGAAGGATGAGTGACACAGCGACTGTGGCTGCGCAGACTGTTATTACTGTTATTTTGCCTCTGAGCAGTTTTTTGTCCGGGGCGGCTCCGGTGTTCAGTCTTTTTTCAAGGGCTGATATCAGGGCGCCTATTATTACTACGGGATGCTTCATGTGCTTTGGTTCGCCGAGGGCGAGGTCGAGCAGGGTGCCGCATATCAGCGGGATCGTTATATATATAAAATAAAACATTTTTATAATATTTTTCCTTATTTTAATCTATACTTTTTCGTAAATACAGGACGCCAATATAGGCGGGCGGGCATGCAGGTCACTCCGCGGTCACAGAATGGGATGCTGCGTGCAGTCTCGGTTCGCGGCGGTTTGA
>CAVGAH010000079.1:0-9970 GCA_963627215.1 bacterium
TGAACTCCTTTTTTATGAGTATAGTCTGTTCAACTTTTCGTGTCTATGGTTATATTCTAACACCAATTATTATACCATCTGCAAGTGCATACAAAAAGCAAAATTACCTGCAGGAGGTAAAATTATGGCTAAAAAAGCACCGCGCGCTGACGGTCGCGTTGAAATCAAGAAAACTGTTACTTATTCTGACGGCAGTAAGAAACGCATGTCATTCTATGGCAAAACAGCAAAGGCAGCAGAAAAAGCTTACCAGCTCTATCTGCTGAAGGTCGAAAACTTTGAAAAAACAAAACCTAAAACTCCCCTCTTCAGTACCGTATCCGCTACCTGGCTCAATATAAAAGAAAAAAGCGTCCAGGATAAAACGTGGCGCGGATACAAATCTAAGGTCCAGCAATTCGATGAGGTGTTCGGCTCGCGCCCGATCGGCGACATAACGGCGAGTGAGCTGCAGCTTTACCTTGCTTCCCATTCACACGAATCAGAAAATACCGTAAAAAAGAGATTGATCTATCTCAAAGGTATATTTGATATGGCAGTTATGGACAAATATATCCCGTCCAATCCCATGCTGCATGTAACGCTGCCTAAATGCGTACCTCAGAAGGAGCATGTTTTTTATACCCCGGAGCAGACGCGCCGTTTTATGCCGATTTTGACCGTTTTTATATAAGTCCGGCAAGCCTTAAAATGAGCATTAAAAAACCCTTGTAACGTTGAAATTACAAGGGTTTGAGTATGGAGGCGACACCCAGATTTGAACTGGGGGTGAAGGTTTTGCAGACCTCTGCCTTACCACTTGGCTATGTCGCCATACTTATTCAGTTAAATTTGCAGTTCCCTGAAATCAGAGAACTGCAATAGATTGGCGGGGGTAGAAGGATTCGAACCTTCGCATGACGGAATCAGAATCCGTTGCCTTACCGCTTGGCGATACCCCTACGGTGTTGATATTAAAATATGGGGTGGATGGTGAGATTCGAACTCACGTATACAGGAATCACAATCCTGGGTCTTAACCACTTGACGACACCCACCATACATTTAATCATCAAAAATGGCGATCCGGAACGGGCTCGAACCGTCGACCTCCAGCGTGACAGGCTGGCATTCTAACCAACTGAACTACCGGACCGCATTCTTAATAATTAACTGAGCTTGTCAGTTAAAATGGTGGGCGCTATAGGGCTCGAACCTATGACCTCCTGCTTGTAAGGCAGATGCTCTCCCAGCTGAGCTAAGCGCCCATAATTGGTAGCGGGAATAGGGATCGAACCTACGACCTTCCGGGTATGAACCGGACGCTCTAGCCAGCTGAGCTATCCCGCCACATATATGGTTTGTACTCAAGCGTTCTCGCGAACACGACCATATTATGGTAACATTTTTGTAGGTCACTGTCAACAACTTTTTTAATTTCGTGAAAACTTTTTTAAGAAATCATTGAGTCGTAATAACTACTCGTGACGTTACTTTTAGAAGTATACACGCACACTCGCCATAATGCAAGTATTTTTTTTATTTTCACAACTTTTTTTATGCTATAGTCTTTACCGCTTTTTACATATATAATTGATTTATCGATACTAACACCGCGGCACTGTTTTTTCAAACGCCGCGGTCTCAGGCGGCCGGGGCCGCGTCAGGTATTATCAGGAGCTTTGCTCCGCATTACTGCATTCGGATCTTATTCGTTATCCGATGCATAGCATAGAGAAGTTATATGGAAGGAGAAATATATTAATGTTAAATGGTTTTGATTCCAGCACTAAGTATGTCGCGTCTCAGGAGCTGATGAATTCGGTAAATGTCGCTATGGCGCTCAAGAAGCCGCTGCTCATAAAGGGTGAACCCGGTACCGGTAAAACTATGCTCGCTGAGGCTATCGCTGAAACGCTCGGTATGGAGCTCATAATATGGAATATAAAGTCTACTACAAAGGCGCAGGACGGGCTTTACGTATACGATACCGTTCAGCGTCTGTACGACAGCCAGTTCGGCGAGGGCAGCGTTGACGACATAAAGAAGTATATAAAACTCGGCAAGATGGGCGAAGCTTTTTCTTCTGACAAGCAGGTCGTGCTGCTTATCGACGAGATAGATAAAGCTGACCTTGAATTCCCGAACGACCTTCTCTGGGAGCTCGACAAGATGGAGTTCTATATAAATGAAACTAAGGAAACTATAACGGCGAAGCACAGACCTATAGTTATCATTACTTCAAACGCTGAAAAGGAGCTGCCTGATGCGTTCCTCAGACGCTGCATCTTCCACTTCATAGAGTTCCCGAGCCCTGAAAAGATGCACGAGATAGTAAGCGTACACTACCCTGACCTCGACAAGCATCTGCTCGGACAGGCTATGGAAGCGTTTTACTGGATCCGTTCCATGCCTGATGTTCAGAAGAAGCCGAGCACGTCGGAGCTTCTTGACTGGCTGCAGGCTATGGTGCTCGGCGGCGTTCCGGCAGAGGCTGTAAAGCAGGATTTTCCTTTTATCGGCACGTTGCTTAAGAAGAATCAGGATATCGATATTTTCCACCGCTACAAGAACCGCGGCATGAGATAAAAGAGGCCGGATATGTTTATAAAATTTTTCTATCTGCTGCGCCAGCGCGGGCTTAAAGTCTCGCTGAACGAATGGATGGCTCTGATGGATGCTCTCGAGCAGGGGCTCGGGCAGTCGAGTCTGAGCGCCTTTTACTACCTCTGCAGGGCGGTGCTGATAAAAAGCGAGGCTGATTACGATAAATTTGACATGGCGTTTGCTGAGTTCTTTAAGGGCGTAAAAACGCCTGAGGAGATACCTGAGGAGGTCTGGAACTGGCTCGATAAGGAGCTCGAAGTTCCTGCAGAGTTCATAGAGCGCATGATGCAGGAGCTTCCTCAGTTTGATTTTGACGAGCTGCAAAAGATGCTCGAGGAGCGTTTAAAGGAACAGCATGAGGAGCACAACGGCGGCGGCTACTGGATAGGTACAGGCGGAACTTCGCCCTTCGGTCACGGCGGTTATAATCCCGCGGGCATCCGTATCGGCGGCGAGAGCCGCCACAGGTCGGCTGTACAGGTCGCAGGTGAGCGTAATTTCAGGGATTTCCGCGAGGATAATATTCTCGATATCCGCAGCTTTCAGATGGCTTTCCGCAAGCTGCGCCAGTTCTCGAGCAAGAATGACGGTCCTAAGACTGAGCTCGACGTAGACCAGACTATACAGGCTACATGCAATAACGCAGGTAATCTGAAGCTCGTATTCGACCGTCCGCGCAAGAACACCGTAAAAGTCCTGCTGCTGTTTGACTCAGCCGGTTCGATGTCTGTCTACAGCCAGATATGCAGCCAGCTTTTCCAGGCGGCTCACCAGTCGAATCATTTCAAATCGCTCAAAGTATATTATTTCCATAATTGCTTTTATCAGGAACTTTTTACAGACCCGAGCTGCAACAAGAAATCTGTCGTTGATACACAGTGGGTGCTCAACAACCTGGACAGCGAGTATAAAGCAATAATAGTCGGTGACGCCTGCATGGCGCCGAGCGAGCTGCTGAGAGTCGGCGGCGCTTCCTACCGCATATCGTACAACCCTGAGCCGGGCGTCGTATGGCTGCGCCGCGTGAAGCAGAAGTATCCGCACGTCATATGGCTAAATCCTATTTCAAAAAAATCGTGGAATATCGTATACGGCAACCACACGCTCAGCATGATAAGAGACATATTCCCGATGTACCCGCTCTCTCTCGAGGGACTTGATGAAGGGATAAAGAAGCTGCTTGTTAATCGGTAATATAAAAAGACGGTACATTTTTTGCAGATCTGTACCGTCTTTTTTATGTTCTTTTGAATCTCGCTCCTTATCTTGCAAGCGAGTTTTCTTTTGAGTTTTCTTTTGAATTTTTCAACAGGCCTGCGGCGCCATAGATGCGCGCGTCACCGCGCTGACAGGATAAAGCATGAGGCTCCGCCCGCTGCGCTTTTACATTTTTTTAGATTTTTCTGTCGCGGCTGTTATGGCGTCTATTATCGTGCTGCGGAAGCTGCCGCGTTCAAGGACGCTTACGGCTTCTATCGTAGTTCCTCCCGGCGAGCATACTGCATCCTTGAGCGTTCCCGGGTGCTCGCCTGTTTCAAGGACCATCTTTGCTGCGCCGAGGACTGACTGTGCGGCAAATTCATAAGCCTGAGCGCGCGGCATGCCTGACTTTACGCCACCGTCTGCCATGGCTTCTATGAACATGTATACGTATGCCGGGCTGCAGCCTGATACTGCGCCTGCTACATCCATGAGACTTTCCGGTATCTCTGACGCCGTGCCTATTCCAGTAAATATTTCCATTACAGATGCAAATTCTTCATCGGTTACGGCGCTGTTGCGGCAGAGGGCGCTCATCGCTTCGCCTACCATTGCAGGCGTGTTTGGCATTACTCTTATTATCTTGCGTTTATCTGCCGGTACATCCGCACTATCCAGCATGTCTGAGATTGCCTGCATGCTCTTTCCTGCCGCTATTGATATTACGAGCTGGCTTTCCTTCAGGCGAGGAGCTGCTTCTGCAAGGACTTTTGCCATGTCCTTCGGCTTTACGGCTACCATTATCGCGTCGGCTGCGTCTGTAAGCGCTGCCGTGTCTGCCGCGAGCGTTATTCCCAGCTCTGACTTCATGGCTTCGAGCTTTTCAGGGTGATGGCCGCAGACTATTATGTCTGACGGCGCTGCGCCTGCAGCTATATATCCTTTTATGATGGCCGTTCCCATGTTTCCGGCGCCTATTATTCCTAATCTCATTTTATTACAACTTCCTCCTTTTTATTTTAAAACAAAAGCAGCGCGCGACACCAATTCTGTTATCACGAGCCGCCTTTGGCTGTATGCGCGCCGGGCGCGCTTATTTTATTGTATTAGTTATTCGCAGCAGAACACTGTCGCTTTTTCCTCGCCTGCGGCGAGCTTTCCGAGGATGTTTTCCTTGCGGCTGTTTGTAATTATCATAGACGCGCCGAATCTGTTTACGATCTCTGCTGCGTGCAGCTTCGTTACCATGCCGCCCGTACCGAACTCGCTCTTGCCATCGGTGCTTATGTTCTTTCTGAGCTCCTCTACGTTGCTTACGGCTTCTATGAGGACTGCGTCGCTGTAAGTGTTAGGGTCTTTATCGTAAACGCCGTCTATATCGCTCATAAGTATCAGCAGATCTGCTGCCCAGAGGTTCGCTGTAAGCGCGCTCAACGTATCGTTGTCGCCTATCTTTATTTCGTCAACGCTTACGCTGTCGTTCTCGTTTACGATAGGGATAACGCCCTCGTCAACGAGCGTGAAGAGCGCGTTGCGGATATTGAGCTCTCTGTGATGATCTTCAAAATCTTCCTTCGTAAGAAGGAGCTGCGCTACGTGCAGTCCGTACTCCGCAAAAAGCTCCTTGTAAGCGTTCATAAGCTCTACCTGGCCGATCGCGCAGAGTGCCTGCTTGTAGTTTATATCACTCTTGCGGCTCCATTTGTTTATCGCCGCTACTCCGCAGCTTCCCGCACCGGATGATACGATGACTACGCGCTTGCCGCTGTTTATTAGCTGCATCACCTGTGCGGTGATGGCTTTCATTATTTCTCTGTTGACCTTTCCGGTCTCGTCGGAAATCGTGTTGCTTCCAAGCTTTATGACTATTTTTTTCGATTCCCTTATAAGCTGTTCAGGTGTTTTCATATCACTTGTTAAACGTTTCCTTTTAAACGTGTTTTGCCCGGGAGACGACCACATGCAGCGACCGTCATCCGGCATTAAGCTATACGTTCAGTTCAACATCTCTGCCGAGGTATTCCTTGTTTTCTTCTATAACAGGATTAATGTACTCTGCTACGAATTCCTCCGTCTGCTTTGAAGATCTGCCTATATAATCAGAAGGCTCTGTGAGCTTTTCTACGTCTTCGCCGCTGAGACCGAACATCGGGTCTTCAGCTATCCTCTGGAGGAGGTCGTTAGGCTGTCCGAATTCCTTTACCTGGCGTCCTGCTTCCATAGAGTGTACTCTGATGCCCTCGTGGAGCTCCTGACGGTCGCCGCCCTTCTTTACTGCTTCCATGATGATGTTTTCTGTTGCCATGAACGGTATCTCTGACATCACGTGCTTGCGTATCACTTCCTTGTACACTACGAGACCTGAGCATACATTTACAGCGATGTCGAGTATAGCGTCTATAGCCATGAAGCTCTCAGGGAGTATGAGACGTCTGTTTGCAGAGTCGTCAAGAGTTCTTTCGAACCACTGAGTTGAAGCTGTCATAGCTGCTGACAGGTTGTTTGAGATAACGTATCTTGAGAGTGAGGCGATACGCTCGCTTCTCATAGGATTTCTCTTGTAAGCCATTGCTGATGAGCCGATCTGCTTCTTTTCGAACGGTTCTTCTACTTCCTTAAGGTGCTGGAGCAGACGTATATCATTTGTCATCTTGTGCGCGCTCTGAGCTATGCCGCTGAGCACTGCAAGTACTCTGAAATCTATCTTTCTTGTGTAAGTCTGACCTGAAACAGGAACTGACTTTTCGAAGCCCATCTTCTGAACTACCTTTCTGTCGAGCTCCTTTACCTTTTCGTGGTCGCCGTCAAACAGGTCTAAAAAGCTTGCCTGAGTGCCTGTAGTTCCCTTTACGCCGAGGAGCATGAGCTTATCTATCTGCTCGCATACGTCGAGATAGTCAAAGTAAAAGTCCTGCATCCATAAAGCTGCTCTTTTGCCTACAGTTGTAAGCTGTGCGGGCTGGAAGTGCGTGAAGCCAAGCGTCGGTACGTCCTTGTTAGCCAGGGCGAACTCGCTGAGACGTAATAACAGGTCTGCGAGCTTGTGCTTGATTATAACGAGGCCTTCGCGGAGCTGTATGATGTCAGTATTATCGCCTACGTAAGCGCTTGTAGCGCCGAGGTGGATTATTCCCTTTGCCTTAGGGCACTGGACGCCGTATGCATAAACGTGTGACATTACATCATGGCGCACTTCCTTTTCACGAGCTTCTGCTACTTCGTAGTTTATGTCGTCCTTGTGAGCCTTGAGCTCTGTTATCTGCTCGTCAGTTATATCGAGTCCGAGCTCCTTTTCTGCCTCTGCAAGGGCTATCCACAGCTCGCGCCATGTAGTGAACTTCTTGTCAGGTGAGAAAACGTGTGACATTTCCTTGCTTGTATATCTTTTGATCAATGGATTTTCGTATGCTGGTCTGCTCATTAATTTCTCCCGTTTTTTAATGTTGCTATTAATAAATAATATTTTATATATTACGATGCCTTACGGCATCTCGATAACGTAGCGCCAGATGTACCCGCTTCTATAAGCGGCGGGTTCCATTTCCGACTTTCTGTGGTGGGTAATAATCTTCCACCGAAACCCGGGCGGAGCAGAAGCTCCGCTGGCGCCGTTGCAAGCTACGCAACAGGCAGCAATGCTGCCTTCCTACGTCCACTACGTGGACTACGGTTAAAGTCTTGTCAGTGCTCTGCTACGCTTTAAATCTTTTTAAAGGTCTTTGAAGCTGAACTTCCTTGCTCCGCTTGCGTAATCGCCGACTATGTTTCCGTTTCCGAAGAGCTTGTATTTGTAAGTCACGAGACCGTCAAGCCCTACAGGGCCTCTGGCGTGCAGCTTGCCGGTGCTTATGCCTACCTCAGCGCCAAAGCCGTATCTGAAGCCGTCTGCAAATCTCGTAGAGCAATTCTGATAAACTCCTGCAGAGTCAACGAGCTGCATGAATCTCGCCGCAGCTTCCGCGTCCTCAGTTATGATAGCGTCAGTGTGGTGCGAGCCGTACTTGTTTATATGCTCTATCGCTTCATCTATAGAGTCAACTATTTTAGCTGAGATCATATAATCAAGATATTCTGTCGCAAAATCCTGCTCATCTGCAGGCTCGCAGCTCACTATATCTGCTATGTCCGGCGTTCCTCGCAGTGTGACGCGGTTCTTTTCAAAAGACTCTGCAAGCGCAGGCATTAGCAGGTTTGCAATATCTCGATGTACGAGAAGCGTTTCAGCAGCGTTGCAGGCTGCGACGTACTGTGTCTTTGCGTCTGTAATTATCTTTACAGCTTTTTCCATATCAGCGGAGCTGTCAACGTATATATGGCATATTCCGTCTGCGTGACCCATTACAGGTATCTTTGTGTTGTTCATGATGTGCTGAACAAACTCATTTGAGCCTCTCGGTATGAGAAGGTCTATCGAATCATTGCATCCGAGAAGCTGATCTATGTCGTCATGAGTCTCGGCGAGCATCATAGCGCTCTCAGGCAGTCCCGCGGAAACAGCGGCGTCATGTATAACGCTGAAAAGCTTCCTGCTAGTGAGCCTTGCTTCACTGCCGCCCTTTAGGATAACGCAGTTTCCGCTCTTTACACAGAGCGTCGATACCTGCACCATAGCGTCCGGGCGCGCTTCAAATATAACGCCTATTACGCCTATAGGGCATGATTCCTTAACAAGTAAAAGATCACTGTCCAGCTCGCGCTTCAGAAGCTGTCTGTTAAGCGGGTCAGGCAAACCTATAAGGCTTTCTATGCCGCTCAGAACGTCAGCAAGCTTAGCGTCGTCAAATCTCAGGCGCTTCATTACAGGCGCAGATATGCCCTTCTCTTCTGCTGCCTTCATGTCCTTTGCGTTTTCTTCCATTATAGCAGCTTTGTTTGCTTTCAGAGCATCCGCTATCGCTTCAAGCGCTGCATTCCTTGTCTTTTCGGGGACAGCTGCCATGTGCGGTGACGCAAGCTTCATGTCTCTCGCTTTTTCTCTTATAGTTTTTCCTTCCATGTGATGCTGTACCTCCTTAAAAAACATTCTTATATGATTATATGGTCAAATGCTCTGATATGCAAATATAAATACAGCCTAACCGAGCATATTATACAATACCGTCCTGACGAGCAGATTTACTTCATGGTATCTTACGTCTTTTCCGCTTTTTATTATCAGGTAACCGCTCTCATATCCGCCAAGCTCCTGAAGTGACTGCACATCGGCGTTCAGCAGGCGCAGATCGGCTACAGCGTGTTCGTTTATCTCATCACACATCACCTCAAACTTCAAGGTTCCGTCCCTTTCGTCTATTTCAAGCGTAGAGTTGTCGCCGAAGCATGTGTAGCCGACCGACTCGCCCTTTACGCTGCCCTCTGCCATCAGCTTTCCTTTTGCTATCTTAATTTTTTCTATATGTATGTCAGTTTCGCCTATAGTCATCGGAAATCCCGATGAGTACATTATCTCGTGCAGGTCGAGAGTCTTTATGATACGCATCATGTCAGACAGCCTGACGATATCATCACGGTTATGAAGCAGTATGTAATCAAGTATCTCGCCCTTCCGCGTGCCTGTGCTTCGCATGTATTCTTTATACAGCTCCACGCTCTGAGCGCCGTCTATCTCGTCCGTACGGCTCTCTGAATCTCCCAGGAATATCTCTACTGTCTTCTGCTTCATATTCGGGAGTATCTCCGGAAGATGCGAGTGGTATTTCAATACTCTATACATATCGACTGAGTACAGCCTTTCAAGCGGCGATGTATCGAGCTTGTGTTTTTTCATGCGCTGCATCAGGAACGGTATATCAAAGCGCTGGCCATTGTACGTAACTATCACGTCAGCGCGGCTGAGAAGCTGAACGTATCGCTGCAAAAGCTCCGCTTCATCATCAAGCGTATCGCCGAAAAACTGGACAGCCTTTCTGTCGCCGCCGTCGCTGTATACGGCTCCGCCGAGTATTACCGCTGAGCTTTTCGGTGAAAGTCCTGTTGTCTCTATATCTGCGACAACTATATCGAGCCCGCCGAAATATTCGTCAAATATAGGCGATGAATAGAACGGGCCTTTTATGTATTCTTCTATTATGCGCATAATGCTCCTTCCATTTATATCTCATATTTCAATCCCAATATATTTTCTATTATACCGCGCGCCGGGCGCGCACCTCAATTTTCATTAATTTTAATTAATTTTTATTTC
>CAVGAH010000080.1:0-9932 GCA_963627215.1 bacterium
CAACAGGACGTATCCCGACGCGAAAAGACTGAATGCTCTTGCTTTTGAGGATCTCGACAAGGCGTGCTTTGAGGTCGCTGAGTGGAGTCTTAAAATAATTACCGAAGAAGGGCGCTATCTTGACAAAGATACCGTAAGCGCCCGCGATTGGTTCAAAAAAATTCTGAAAGGAAATTCAATGGAAAACAGCAGAAAATTCGCTGAATTCATTGCCGGCGTCCTTGACGACAAGCAGGGCAGGGATATCGTGATAATGGATATAGCAGAAAAATCTTCGTTTGCTGACTATTTCGTAACAGCGACAGGAAGCTCAGAGAGACTCATAAACGCTCTCGCAGAGTATGTCGAGGATAAATCAGCCGCTCAGGGCAGATTCGTCCGCAGCATAGAAGGAAGGAACGGAACAGGCTGGATCCTCATGGATTACGGCGATGTGGTAGTCAACGTATTTTCGGAAGAAAATCGTCAGAAATATAATCTGGAAAAGATCTGGAGCGATTGCGAGATCATTAATTGGGAGGCTGAATAAATGGCAGAAAGATACGATTTCCGCGCCATAGAGCAGAAATGGCAGAAGTACTGGGAGGAAAACGATGTTTTCCATACAGACGAAAATTCGGACAGGGAAAAGTATTATGTTCTTGAAATGTTCCCTTACCCTTCAGGTAAGCTTCACATGGGGCATGTAAGAAACTATTCTATAGGCGACGTAATAGCAAGATACATGAGAATGAAGGGCATGAACGTGCTCCATCCTATGGGTTGGGACTCTTTCGGCCTTCCTGCTGAAAACGCAGCTATAAAGAACGGCATCCGTCCGGACATCTGGACTCATGACAATATCGCTGAAATGAAGAACCAGCTCAAGTCACTCGGTCTCAGCTATGACTGGGACAGAGAAGTCGCTACATGCAAAGAAGACTATTATAAGTGGACTCAGTGGCTCTTCATTCAGTTCTTTAACAAGGGTCTTGCGTACAAGAAAAAGAATCCTGTAAACTGGTGCCCTTCATGCCAGACAGTTCTGGCAAACGAGCAGGTAGTTGACGGCGTATGCGAGCGCTGCAAGTCACCTGTAGGAAAAAAGGAGCTTTCGCAGTGGTATTTCAAGATCACTGATTACGCAGAAAGACTTCTCGATGACCTCGATAAGCTTCCGGGCTGGCCTGATAAAGTCAAGCTCATGCAGAAGAACTGGATAGGCAAGAGCGTAGGTGCAGAAGTAGATTTCGATATCGTTGGTCATGATGAAAAGATGAAGATATTCACGACAAGACCTGATACCCTTTACGGCGTTACATTTATGGTACTTGCTCCGGAGCATCCGCTCGTTAAGGAGCTCGTTACACCGGAGCATCAGGCAGAGGTAGACGTCTTCATGGACAAGCTCCAGTATCTCAGCGATATAGACAGAAACTCTACGACGCTTGAAAAGGAAGGCTGCTTCACAGGAAGCTACGCTGTAAATCCTCTTACAGGCAAGAACGTTCCTATTTATATCGCAAACTATATCCTGATGGATTACGGTACAGGCGCTATCATGGCAGTTCCTGCTCATGACCAGAGAGACTTTGATTTCGCTGTTAAATACGGCATAGATATCATACCTGTTATCGACCCTGAGAACCCTGATATCGATATCAACGACCTCAAGGAAGCATTCGTTGCAGAGGGAACTATGATAAATTCAGGCGATTTCAACGGTCTTAACAACAAAGAAGCTATGCCTGAGATCATAGAATATATAGAATCAAAGGACATCGGAAAGAAGACTGTAAACTTCAGGCTGAGAGACTGGCTGATCTCACGTCAGCGTTACTGGGGTGCTCCGATCCCTATGATATACTGCGAGGACTGCGGCTGGGTACCTGAAAAGGAAGAAAACCTGCCTGTACTCCTTCCGACAGACGTTGAATTCACAGGAAAGGGAGAATCTCCGCTCACTACGAGCGAAAAATTCGCTCACGCTGTCTGCCCACACTGCGGAAAGCCTGCAAAGAGAGAAATGGATACAATGGATACATTCGTTGACTCTTCATGGTACTTCCTCAGATACACAGACGCAAAGAACGACAAGGAAGCATTTAACAAGGAAAAGGCTGATTACTGGATGAATGTAGACCAGTACATCGGCGGCGTAGAGCACGCAATACTTCATCTGCTCTATGCAAGATTCTATACAAAGGTGCTCCACGACCTCGGACTCACTGATGCAGACGAGCCGTTTAAGAACCTGCTCACACAGGGCATGGTGCTCATGGACGGTTCAAAGATGTCAAAGTCAAAGGGAAATATCGTAAGCCCTACAGAAATAATTGACAAGTACGGTTCAGATACAGCAAGACTTTTCATACTCTTCGCCGCGCCGCCTGACAGAGACCTCGAATGGTCGGAGACAGGAGTTGAGGGAAGCTACAAGTTCCTCAACAGAGTATGGAGACTCGTACTCGAGATCATCGAAAAGGCAGACGGAGCTCAGAAGTCTGAGGTTTCTACTGCTGACGACCGCCAGCTCTACTACGAGCTCAACAAGACTGTTAAGCGCGTAACTGAGTGCCTCGCTGCAGGCAGATTCAGCTTCAATACATCTATCAGCTCTATCATGGAGCTCGTAAACGAGATGTACCGCTACAAGGAAACAGAGGCTCCTAACTATGCTCTTATGAGAGAAGCAGCAGTAAAGCTCGTACTCGTGCTTTCACCGTTCGTTCCTCATATCTGCGAGGAAATGTGGCAGAAGCTTGGATTTGAGACTTCGCTCTATTTCGAGAAATGGCCTGAATACGACGAATCAGCTCTTGTTCTCGACACTGTAGAGATAGTAGTTCAGCTTAACGGCAAGGTAAAGCTGAAGGCTGACGTAGCAAGCGGACTTTCAAGAGAGGAGCTTGCTGACATCATGCTCGCTGACGAAAGAGTAAAGGAACTCACAGCAGGCAAGAATGTCGTAAAGGTGATCGCAGTTCCTGGCAAGCTTGTTAATATCGTTGTGAAGTAATAAATAATAAAATGACCGCCGACTGACAGACTGAATAAGAGCCTGAGCTGCAAACGATATAAAACTCGGGCCGGCCGGGCCGGCGGTCTCTAATGTACGTGCGGACGCGGGCGCATTGAGAAACACGGACAAAAGTAATTGAAAATTTAATAATGGAGGAAAGTTTGAGAAACGGAAACTACAGAAGGAGAAGAAGACCTCGCGCAAATACTGAAAAGCTGAGAGTCATTCCTCTCGGAGGACTTAATGAGATCGGTAAAAACCTTACAGTCCTCGAATACAAAGACGAAAAGATACTGATCGACTGCGGTATGACGTTCCCGGGTGACGAAATGTACGGAATAGATGTCGTAATACCTGACATGACATACCTGGTGCAGCACAAGGATCAGATAAAGGGACTTCTCGTAACTCACGGTCATGAAGACCACATAGGCGGTATCCCATATCTGCTTAGACAGATAAATATACCGGTATACGGTACGCGCCTTACGCTCGGTCTTATAGAAAATAAACTCAAGGAGCACGGACTTAAGGCTGATATGAGAGTTGTAAAAGCCGGAGACAGAGTACAGCTCGGAACAGCTTTCAACGCAGAAGTTCTCAGAATGACGCATTCGGTGGCTGACGCAGTAGCGTACAGCATAAATACGCCTGCCGGAACAGTTTTCCATACAGGCGACTTCAAGATAGATTACACGCCGCTTCAGGGCGAGCCGATAGATTTCAACAGATTCGCGCAGATAGGGACAAACGGAGTGCTCCTGCTTCTCGCAGACAGTACAAACGCCCACAAGCCGGGACAGACGCCGTCAGAGCGTACTGTAGGCGCAACATTAGATGACATTTTCGCAACTGTTGAGAACAGCCGTATAATAATAGCGACATTTGCATCAAACGTAGACAGGATACAGCTGATAATAAATCTTGCTGTAAAATACAAAAAGAAGATAGCGGTATCAGGCCGCAGCATGGTAAACATCGTCGCTCTTGCGACTGAACTCGGTTACCTAAATATACCTGACGGAACGCTCGTTGATATAAACAGCGTAAAGAACCTGAAAAACGATCAGGTAGTGATAATAACGACAGGAAGCCAGGGCGAACCAATGTCGGCTCTCACGAGAATGGCTTCAAACGACCACAAGGCCGTTCAGATAAAAGCTGGAGATACGATAGTGCTCTCATCAAGCCCGATACCGGGAAATGAAAAGACTATTTCAAACGTTGTAAACAAGCTGCTCGAAAAAGGAGCACATGTAATATATTCCGATATAGCGGACATACACGTATCAGGCCACCCGTGCCAGGAGGAGCTCAAGCTTATACACTCGCTGCTCAAGCCTAAGTATTTCATGCCTGTACACGGCGAGTACAAGCACCTCGATGCGCACGCAAAGCTTGCAGAGGAGCTCGGAATGCCTCACGAAAATATCTTCATAATGAAAAACGGAAACATCCTGAGTGTTTCGCAGCAGTCAGCGAAGATAGAGGACGAGATAGTTACGAGCGGAAAGCTGCTCGTTGACGGTCTCGGCGTCGGTGACGTCGGAAATATCGTCCTCAGAGACAGAAAGCTTCTGTCAGAGAGCGGCCTTATAATCGTAGTCGCAGCTATAGAAAAGGGTGCGGGACTTCTCGTTTCAGGTCCTGAGATACTTTCAAGAGGCTTTGTATACGTAAGAGAATCAGAAGAGCTTATAAATGCAGCTAAGGAAGTAGTTACAGAAGTCCTCGAATACTGTCAGGACAAGGGCCTCAGAGACTGGTCGGCTCTCAAAAATGCAGTAAGAGACGAGCTGCGTACATTTATATATGAGCAGACAAAGAGAAGCCCTATAATACTTCCTATATTCCTTGAGGTGTAACTAATACCGGAGGCGATGTGCAACATGGACGAACTTGAAAAAAAGCGTCTGCTTGAGGAGAGAATGGCAGCTTTCAGAGCAGCTATGTCATCCGAAGGCATAGAGGCGGCAATAGTAACAAAAGAAGAAAACAAATATTATCTCTCGATGTTTCACTCGACATCGTATGAAATAGTGATCGACAGCGAAAAGGCATATTTGCTGACAGACTTCAGATATGCGGAGGCGGCGTCAGCGCTTAGTGACGTATACGAAGTAATAATTACAAATGCTAATTATTCAATACTTGAGTTTTTGAAGGAGCATGGGTACAGCAATGTCGGACTGGAATTTAAGAACGCTACTGTTGATTATTATGCGAGGATAGAAAGCGCTCAGCCTGAGGATGCCGCAATAATATCATTTGACGGCATGCTTGAAGAAATAAGAGCCGTAAAGGATGATACAGAGCTGTCGAGCATAGCAATGGCGGAAGAGATCGGCGATCAGGCGTTTTCATATATACTCGGCGAGATAAAGCCGGGCGTTTCAGAAAAAGAAATAGCTCTGAAGCTCGAAATGAAGATGCGCGAGCTCGGAGCATCAGGCCTTTCATTTGATACTATAGTCGTTTCAGGTGAGCGTACATCTATGCCACACGGTGAGCCGAGCGACAAGCTCATAGAAAACGGCGATTTTGTTACGATGGACTTTGGGTGCGTATTCAATGGCTACTGTTCAGATATGACGCGTACCGTAGCTGTAGGAAGCGTGACTGATGAGCAGCGAAAGGTATATGATATCGTATTAAACGCGCAGAAAACTACATGCGATGCTATAAAAGCAGGCATGAAGGGTCGTGAAGTTGATGCAGTTGCAAGAAAAATAATATCTGACGCAGGCTACGGAGAATGCTTCGGACACGGCCTCGGACACGGAGTCGGCCTCGAGATACATGAAGCACCGACTGCAAATACTCGCAGCACGGAGATCCTCAAGCCTAAAATGCTCGTGACTATAGAGCCGGGCATATATATACCGAAAAAATTCGGTGTTCGCATTGAGGACTTGTCGATTGTAACAGAAAATGGTATAATTAATTTAACTGGGTCAGAAAAGGAATTGATAATCCTGTAACGACTGATCGATTTTAGTTGAAGACAGTAGATAAAAGGTTCTTTTACAGAACTTGAATAGATTTTCAGCTATAAAGAATATTAATATTTTAACGGAGGATTTATACATGGCAGGAGTAATTTACGCTAGTGATTTCAGAAAGGGCAGAACATTCATTATGAACGGAGAACCTTGCGTGGTTCTCGACTTCCTTCACGTAAAGCCTGGTAAGGGAGCTGCGTTCGTAAGAACGAAGTACAGAAACGTTATAACAGGCGCTACACGCGAAGAAGCGTTCAACCCTGATGACAAGTTCGATGAGGCTATCATCGAAACAAAGACTATGCAGTACTCATACAATGACGGAGATCTCTATTACTTCATGGATCCTGAAACTTTCGATATGATACCGCTTTCACTCGACCAGGTAGAAGACGCTATCAAGTATATCAGAGAAAATGACGAAGTAACTATGAAGTTCTTCCAGGGAAGTCCGTTCATCGTTGAACCGCCTAACTTTGTTGACCTCGAGATCACAGAGACTGAGCCTGGCGTTAAGGGCAACACAGCTACTAACGTTACAAAGGCAGCTACAGTAGAAACTGGTGCTGTTATCCAGGTTCCTATCTTCCTCGAAGCAGGCGAAGTTATCAAGATCGATACAAGAACAGGCGAGTACCTCGGTCGTTCAAAGAAGTAGTTTAAAAATTAAGACGGGCGGGCCCCTTTTGACCCGCCCGCGTGTTGTTTTTTGGCAGATGCGCGCCGGGCGCGCGGCGGTTTACAGTAATATATTAAAATTTATTTATTGAAAGGGACAGAGAAATGAATTCAGAAAAGATCGGAACAGGGGAAAGCCGCAATTCAGGAAAAGCTTCATTCGGGCTCGTGGTGGTGCTGCTCATAGTTGTCATCGCCGGGGGCTTCGGTTACAAGTACATCCACGGTATAGGGGAGCCGCTGGACAGCTCATCGCAGGAAAAGATAAGCGTAGATATACCGTCGGGCAGCGGAACGACGGCTATCGGCAACATCCTTGAGCAGGACGGCGTCATAAAGAGCGCGACGCAGTTTAAGATAAAGTCGCGCATGGACAAAAACGACGGAAAATACAGGACCGGTGTTTACGAGCTGTCGCCGTCTATGTCTATGGACGAGATAATGCAGATACTCATGGACGGCTCGCAGAACACTCTGAGGTTCATGGTGCCTGAAGGCTATACGCTGCAGCAGATAGCTGATAAGTTCGCCGAGACGGGCACTGGCACTGCGGAGGACTTCCTGTATGAGACTGAGCATGGTGATTTTGATTTTGAGTATAACGACCAGATGGTTTCAGGAAGCAAGCGTTACGAGGGGTTCCTGTATCCTGATACCTATGAGATATACAAGAACGAGTCGGCGCACGGCATCATACAGCGCATGCTGACGAGATTTGAGCAGGTGTATGATACAGAGGCCGAGGATAAGACTGCTGATTCGAAATACAGCGTATTTGATCTCGTAACTGTTGCGTCGCTCATAGAGCGCGAGGTAAAGCTTGACGAGGAAAGACCGTTAGTTGCGAGCGTAATATATAACAGATTAAATAAAAACATGAAGCTGCAGCTGTGCTCGACTGTACAGTACGCGCTCGGAACACCGAAGGCGCGCCTGATGAACAGCGATCTCAAGATAGATTCGCCGTACAATACTTATCAGAATGCGGGCCTGCCTGTAGGACCGATAGCTTCGCCGGGGCAGGCGTCTATAAACGCAGCGCTTCATCCTGAAAATACTGATTATCTGTATTTCGTGCTGACGTCTGCGGGAAGCGGCAAGCATAATTTTGCTGCTACGGGCGATGATTTCAGCAGCTACAGAGAGGATTACCTCGCGTCATTGACTGATTAGTGGACTGATCGATCGACTGATCAATTGACTTATTAAGAGGAATAATAACAGAATGAGAAATGAAAATATAACGAGCAGGCAGGTCATAGATTATCTCGATTCATTGTACAAGCCGCTGACTCCTGAGCTCGGAGAGCTCAGAAAGCAGGCTGAGGCGGATTTCGTTCCTATTATATTAAAGGACACGGAGAGATTTCTTGACGTGATGCTCAGGATAATAAAGCCGAAAAGCATACTTGAGTTTGGCACAGCGATAGGATATTCGTCCATGTGCTTTTCTGAGATATGCGGACCGGAGACAAAGATAACGACGCTTGAAGCAGACGATGAGATGAATGTCGTTTCAAGGAAAAATATAAAGCGTCTTGGATATGAGGACAGGATACATGTCATAGCAGGCGATGCACTCATAACGTCGCAGTACGTAGAGGGTGAATTCGACTTGATATTCATAGATGCGGCAAAGAGTCTTTACATGGATTTCTGGAAGGAAATCATGAAAAAGAACTGCCACAAGGGTACTGTAATAATATGCGACAACGTGCTCATGCGCGGCAAGACTGCGTCTGACGATTTCGATCCGCTTCACAAGTTCAGGACAAATATGCGCCACATGCGCGAGTTCCTTGACTATATAACTAATGATGACAAGGTCGTAACGTCTGTATCGTCTGCCGGCGATGGCATATCGGTGTCGTATGTACTTTAATATAAGGAATGTAAATTATGGAAAAAATGGAACTTCTGGCGCCTGCGGGCGACCTTGAAAAGCTTAAGATCGCTATAGATTACGGCGCCGACGCCGTGTATTTCGGCGGGCCGATGTTCGGACTCCGCGCAGGAGCGGGTAACCTTGACATTGATGAAATGAAGGAAGGCCTTGAGTACGCTCACGTCCGCGGAGCAAAAGCATATATGACGGTAAATGTATTTGCTCATAATGAGGATATAAAGCTGCTTCCTGATTATCTTGAATCGCTGAAGGGACTGCCGATAGACGCGTTTCTGGTATCTGACCCGGGGGTATTTTCTGTGTTTAAGCAGGCGCTCCCTGACGCAGAGATACATTTAAGTACTCAGGCTAATACAACAAATTACATGACTGCAAACTTCTGGTATCAGCAGGGCGTGAAGCGCATAGTTGCAGCTCGCGAGATGTCGTTTAAGGAGCTGAGAGAGTTCCGTGATAATATCCCTGCGGATATGGAAATAGAAGCGTTCGTACACGGTGCTATGTGTATATCGTACTCGGGCCGCTGCCTGTTGAGCAATTTCATGACAGGTCGTGACTCAAACAGAGGCGCGTGTGCGCACCCATGCCGTTGGAATTACGCGCTCATGGAAGAACAGCGTCCGGGAGAGTATTTCCCTGTAGACGAGGATGAGCGCGGCACTTATGTGTTCAACTCAAAGGACCTCTGCATGATAGAGCACATCCCTGAGATGGTCGGCGCGGGTATATCATCAGCAAAGATCGAGGGCAGGATGAAGACTATATTTTATGTAGCTACAGTAGTCCGCGTTTACCGAGAAGCGATAGACGCTTATTATGCCGATCCGGAGAATTACAAATTCCGACCTGAATGGCTCGAAGAGCTCTGCAAGGTAAGCAATCGTCATTTTACTACGGGATTCTTCCTCGGAAAGACTGATGAAACGGCGCAGAATTACGAGTCGAGCGCGTATATAAGAGACTACGATTTTATAGGAATAGTCAGAGAGTATGACAACGCTACAGGATACGCTCTCATAGAGCAGCGCAATAACTTCAAAAAAGGTCAGGAAATAGAGATATTCGGGCCGGGAAGCGCGGGGTTCTTCTCTCAGACCGTGGAAGAAATGTATGACGCTAAGAGCGGCGAGGAGATAGACGTCGCGCCGCATGCGCAGCAGCTCGTGCGCGTAAAGATGGCGCATGCAGTAGCTCCTAAGTACATGCTGCGCCGCAGGAGACCGGATGCGGGGGAAAATTAAAGGTTGATGTAACGAGACGATGAACCTATGAAAAATATGAAAATAGATGCCAATGGAACAGAAATAAGAGTAATGGGCGATGTTGTGAATGAAGATGCGTATAT
>CAVGAH010000081.1:0-9660 GCA_963627215.1 bacterium
GCAGACACTGGCAGAGAAATATGTAGTTCCGGTGACGAAAGATGATAATGCAGCCTATATAAAATTGTCTCCGGATGTACAGTGGAAAAAGGAAGTATTAGGATTGATTTTGAGTATGTATCATGAAAAAGATACTAAAACAGCTCCATTGACAGTGGCAGCTTCATTTCTGAAAATATGGTCACTTATTTATGAGGAATCAAAAATATGTGTATCAATGAAAAAGAAAAATAGTGATTTTACCATTTTGAAAAACATGATTGGATATATTCAAAAATTTTATTGTCAGAAGATAACACTTGATGATATAGCAAGGGCAGGCGCAGTTGGTCAAAGCAAGTGTTGTAAATTATTCGCAAAATATACAGGGACTACTCCGAATATCTATCTGATTCAATACAGGTTACATCAAAGCTTCTGGTACCTGAAAAATACAGATATGACAATTACCGAAGTTGCCGGAGCAGTTGGTTTTTCGGGAAGTAGTTATTATGCAGAAAGCTTCCGAAAATGGTGCAAGAAAAGCCCATCCGAATATAGGAGACAGGAGAGTTAGAAGAGATGGTATTCAATGATAAATTGAGTGTTGTTGAGGTGTCAGATATAAAAAATGTTATGTTATAACATTACCCTATGTGTTAGGATAGTTGTCAGTGAAGTTAAAGCAAATGTGTGATAGTATAGAGCTATCACAGGAAGGAGCTTCTTGGACAGTATATTATAAACGTAGGTGACCAGATGGGAAGAAAATATACGGCTGAATGGAGGAATAAATAATTATGGCAGGACTTAACGACAGACCATCATCAGAGCGTCTGCACATAGGATTTTTCGGGCTCAGGAACGCAGGCAAATCAAGCGTAGTCAACGCGGTCACAGGGCAGAAGCTGTCGCTCGTTTCGGATGTAAAAGGCACGACAACAGATCCCGTACAAAAGGCGATGGAGCTTCTTCCGATCGGTCCGGTAGTAATAATAGACACGCCGGGGATAGACGACGAAGGCGAGCTCGGAGAGATGCGCGTCCTGCGCGCAAAACAGGCACTTGAAGGCACCGACATAGCAGTGCTCGTAGTGGACTCGACAAAAGGTATGCAGTCTGCGGACAAAGGTCTGGAAGATCTGTTCAAGGAAAAAAACATACCATATATAATAGTAATGAATAAATGCGACATAGCCGCAGCCGTCCCGGCTGAGCAGGAGGAGGTCGAAACCGCAGGCGACCGCGCAGATAACGGAAAAAGCACCGTCGCTCCCTCCCCGACGTCAAACCGCATAAACGTAAGCGCAGCAACCGGCAAAAATATTTACGCATTAAAAGAACTCATCGGAAAGCTTGCAGGACTTCAGAAAAATGAGAAGCAGCTCGTCGGCGACCTAATAGAGCAGGGCGACATAATAGTACTCGTAACTCCGATAGACGAGTCAGCCCCAAAAGGCCGCATGATACTCCCGCAGCAGCAGATGATACGAGACGTCCTCGACAACGGCGCAATAAATATAGTAACAAAGGAAACAGAACTGACCGCAGCACTCGCCTCACTCAAGCAGAAGCCAAGGATGGTAATAACAGACTCACAGGCCTTCGGAAAGGTCAGTCGTATAGTTCCTGAAGATATCTTACTTACATCCTTTTCCATATTATTCGCCCGCTACAAGGGCGAGCTGGAAGAGGCAGTAAAGGGCGCAGCCATGCTCGATAAGCTGAGGGACGGCGATAAAGTGCTGATATCAGAAGGCTGCACACACCACAGGCAGTGCAACGATATAGGCACAGTGAAGCTGCCCGGCTGGATAGACAACTATACAGGCAAAAAGCTTCAATACGAATACACTTCAGGAAGAGAATTCCCTGACGACCCGTCAGACTATGCGATAGTTATCCACTGCGGCGCATGCATGCTTACAGAACGCGAGATGAGATCGCGCATACACCGCTCATGCAAAGCCGGAGTACCGATAACCAACTACGGCATAGCGATAGCGCAGATGCACGGCATACTGAAGCGGTCTTTATCACCGTTCCCGGAGATCGCAGCGCATATAGACTAAACAATAAGACTGAAAGTAACTGTCTGCATGTTGACCATATTGACAGCAGGCGCTCACTAAAATATAATAACCGATGTGCCAATAAACATACGGCATTAGTATGTTTAGTTATGAATGGAGGAAATTGAATTGCAGCAGGCAGACACAGAAAACATGACGCTCGAACAGAAATACGAGCGCCTGAAGGAATACATAAAAAGCCTGGGAAGCGTCGTAATAGCGTTTTCAGGAGGCGTAGACTCTACATTCCTGCTCAGAACAGCGCATGACGTACTCGGCGATAAAGCAATTGCGGTAACAGCGTCATCATGCTCATTCCCTGAAAGAGAATTAAATGAAGCCCGTAAGTTCTGCAGCGCAAACGGAATAGCGCACGAGGTCTGTAAGTCAGAGGAGCTCGACATAGACGGCTTCAGGCAGAACCCGCCTAACCGATGCTATCTCTGCAAGCACGAGCTTTTTGAAAAGATAATCGACATAGCCGCAGAAAAAGGCTTCGAAAACGTAGCAGAAGGCTCAAATATGGATGACATGGGCGATTACCGTCCGGGACTGCAGGCTATAACGGAGCTGGAGGTAAAGAGCCCGCTGCGCTTCGCAGGCTTATATAAAGAAGAAATAAGACAGCTCTCAAAGCAGCTCGACCTTCCGACATGGAATAAGCCGTCGTTTGCATGTCTCGCATCGAGATTTGTTTACGGCGAAACGATAAGCGAAGAAAAGCTCGGCATGGTAGAGCGCGCAGAGCAGCTTATGATAGACCTCGGGTTCCGTCAGGTCAGAGTAAGGATGCACGACAAGATCGCGCGTATAGAAGTCCTCCCTGAGGAAATAGAACGCGCAGTACAGCCGGAAATAAGAGAAAAGATAAACGTGGAATTCAAAAAATACGGATTTTCATACGTAACGCTCGACCTCGCAGGCTACCGTACCGGGAGCATGAATGAAACACTCAAATAAAGAATAATCGGAGGAATAAAATGCCGGATCAGTTTTCGAGGACCGAGCTCCTGCTCGGCAAGGAAAAAATGTTCAAGTTGTTCCGCTCGCGCGTCGCTGTTTTCGGCGTAGGTGGTGTAGGCGGATATGTAGTTGAGGCACTCGCCAGAAGCGGCATAGGCGCACTCGACATCATAGACGACGACAAGGTCTGCCTGACAAATCTTAACAGGCAGATAATAGCAACAAGAAAGACAGTTGGAAAATACAAGGTAGACGTTGCAGAGGAGCGCATCCATGACATAAATCCCGACTGCAAAGTCACGACATACAAGACATTCTACATGCCGGAGACTGCATCAGAGTTCGACTTTACGCAGTATGATTACGTCGTAGACGCAATAGACACAGTTACAGGCAAGGTCGAGCTCATAATGCAGACAAAGGCCGCAGGCGTGCCTGTAATAAGCTGCATGGGCGCGGGCAACAAAATGGATCCGATAAAGTTGGAAGTAGCTGATATTTATGATACTTCGATATGCAGGCTCGCACGCGTCATGAGAAAAGAAATGAGAAACCGCGGCGTTGACAGCCTAAAGGTAGTTTATTCAAAAGAGCCGGCCATAAAGCCGGGCTGCGGCAGCGATCCTACAGCCGACTGCAAGGCAAACTGCATCTGCCCGCCGGGAACGACCAGGACGTGCCTTGACCGCAGACAGGTACCGGGCAGCAACGCATTCGTACCGGCAACAGCGGGCCTCATAATCGCCGCTGAGGTAGTAAAGGATCTCTCAGGCTACGAGCCGCAGGCGCAGTGATCCGCCCCAATAAATAAATGAAAGAATAAATAAACAAAGCAGCCGTCACCGGCTGAGCAGAAATCATGACACCGCCGCAGCGCGGTGTCTTTTTACGTCCAAAACTATGAGTTTTACAGTCTGATAGAAATAAACCGTTTTTATATTAAAAACATTCGTGATAGAATAGATAGTTGACAGAAACTGCGTGCAAAAATGAAAACTGCGCGTTCTCGGGCGCGGTGACGCGCGTAAACATGTACCTATTCATTCATTTATTTTTAATATATTATGGAGGAAATTACCTTGAAATTAATAACGATATCAGGACCACCGTCATCAGGAAAAACATCGGTCATAATAAAGCTCATAGAAGTGCTCCGTGAAAATGGCGTAAAAAATATCGGCGCAGTCAAATTCGACTGCCTGACGTCGTTTGACCACGAGCGCTACAAGGAAGCCGGAGTGCCGATAGTTACAGGCTTTTCAGGTAAAGTGTGTCCTGACCATTTCTTCATAAGCAATATAAACGACGCGGTCAAATGGGGCGTAAACAGCGGCTTCGAAATGCTCATAACAGAGAGTGCGGGCCTTTGCAACAGATGCTCCCCGCACATAAGCGAGATACCGGCTGTCTGCGTCATAGACAATCTTTCTGGCATCAACACGCCGAGAAAGATCGGTCCGATGCTGAAATTCGCCGACTGCGTAGTCATAACAAAAGGTGACATAGTCTCGCAGGCGGAGCGCGAAGTATTCAAGTTCAACGTCCGCCAGGTAAACACAAAGGCAAAGATAATATTCGTGAACGGCATAACAGGCCAGGGAGCATTCATGCTCGCCAAATACCTGCAAAACGCTGTCGACATAACAGATCTCAGTGACATGCGCCTGAGATTCACGACGCCGGCGTCAGTATGCTCGTATTGTACCGGCGAGACAAGAATAGGCGAGGAATTCCAGAACGGCATGATGAAAAAAATGGAATTTCCCGACTCGAAACGTGACCCCGCGCCCGGCGCGGCAGCAGAAAATGAGGAGGCGTAACGCAGCATGACAGATTTTTATGATATAGCGGAGTACACTCCCCTTGATGAATTAATTAAAAAGTATCCTATCGTAAAGGACTTTCTTGCAAACATGAACTTCGGAGCACTCGACATGTCGCTGCCGCTGGCGGACGCGATAGAGCGCGCAGACAGAGACGGGCAGGACTGGATAGAAGAGCTCGGAACAGACGCAGATGACGCGCTTCAGCAGCTCGCTGATTTTCTGAGCACGCTGTCGTCGCCCGAAGACGTTATAACTCACCTCGACAGCATTACTATAGTAGGAGGCCGAGACAAGAGCGGAACGCCTGAAAACATAGAGCTTACAGTACGCAGCGGCGAGGTATTGAGTATAGTCGGTCCTACAGGCTCAGGAAAGAGCCGTCTTCTCGGCGATATAGAATGCATGGCGCAGGGCGACACGCCGACAGGCCGCCGCATAAAAATAGACGGCAAGTTCCCTGACGACGACATGAGATTCGAGCTCGAGGGGCATCTGGTAGCCCAGCTCTCACAGAACATGAATTTCGTAATGGACCTGAGCGTAAAGGAATTCCTTGAAATGCACGCAAAGAGCCGCTTCTGCGATGACCCGGATGCGATAGTGCGCCTGTGCTTTGAGTGCGCTAACGAGCTTGCAGGCGAGAAATTCACAGACGATGTAAAGGTCACGCAGCTTTCAGGCGGTCAGTCGCGTGCGCTCATGATAGCCGACACCGCGTACATGAGCTCGTCTCCGATAGTTCTCATAGACGAGATAGAAAACGCAGGCATAGACCGCAAGCAGGCAATAAAAATACTTACAAAAAATGACAAAATAGTATTCATGTCAACTCACGACCCGCTGCTCGCGCTCAGCGCAGACAAGCGTATAGTCATAAAAAACGGCGGCATTTCAAAGGTCATAGAGACATCTGACGAGGAGCGCGCGAGCCAGGAAATGATAGAAAAGCTGGATAATACTATAATGAACATACGCAACATGCTCCGCCAAGGCGAGCTGATAACGCCGGAAAACGTGAAACGGACGCTGTAGCGTCCGCGCGCTGCGGCGCGCAATGCCCAGCCGGTGACGGCTGCTGACCGGACCCTTTTTATTTATTTGAAGGGTCCGCTGTATCCATTTATTGTAAAGAAAGCAGGAATTATTATGAGATCAGTTTACGACGCACTGATAGAGGGCATCCCGGCAGATGTGCCGGTAGATGATATGATAACGACGCATTACGGCGTCATAGTAAAAAGCCGCGGACAGGTAGGACTGTCGGAGTTCAGAGACGAATACGACACGCGCCCGCAGCTCGTCACAAAAGGTCTGCTCGACATGTCGCTCAGAGAGATGGCCGGGCTTATAAAATCATGGAACATAAGCGAGGCGGCGATAGGCCACGCGGCGATGAACGCATACTACAACTCGCCCGAGCTCGCGACAGCAAACGGGTTAAAGCTGACTAACAGCTTGCACTCAGAGGACAGAAACGCAGACCCGTTCATAACGTACCAAAAGGCAGTGCGCGGAAAAAAAGTCGTAGTAGTCGGCCATTTCCCGTATCTCGAGCAGCTTTTCCAGCCGGTGTGCGACCTGCACATAATAGAAAACGTGCCGTATAAAGGCGACTATCCGGAGCAGGCGGCAGAGTATCTGATACCGGGCAGCGATTTCGTGTTCATCGGCGCGCTGACATTTATAGACAAGCGCCTGCCAAAGATGCTTGAGCTTGCGAAGGATGCATTCGTAGGCCTCGTAGGACCTGTAACGACACTCTCACCGATACTTTTTGACTACGGCGTAGACGAGCTCGACGGATTCGTGATAAAAGAACCGTCCATAGCAGAGAGTCTTTTCAAAGGACAGCACACGGGCAAGATATACGCCTCGGGCCAGAAGATCAGCCTGAGAAAGACGGAATACCTCGAATTTATCGGCGCGAATAAATAAATATATCACCTTGCATGCGCCAGGCGCATAAACAAAATGTTGTGAGATTAGATAAAAAAAGGAAAATATAATTAAAAATGAAAGCACTTGTATTATCAAGCGGCGGCGTTGACAGCTCAACATGCCTCGCCCTCGCAGTAAAAAAATTCGGAAAAGAAAACGTAGTAGCGCTGTCTATATCATACGGACAGAAGCACGAAAAGGAAATAGAAGCATCAAATAAGATAGCCGAGTATTACGGAGTAGAACACATCTACCTCGACCTTGCGCCTATATTCCAGTACAGCAACTGTTCACTTTTAAAGCAGTCAGACCATGACATCCCGCACGAGTCATACGCAGATCAGATAGCAGAAACTGACGGCACGCCTGTAGACACATACGTGCCGTTCAGAAACGGCCTTTTCATATCATCGGCCGCAAGCATTGCCCTCTCAAAGGGCTGCAGCGTCATATACTACGGCGCCCACAGCGATGACGCCGCAGGCAACGCGTATCCTGACTGCAGCGAAGCCTTCAACAAAGCGATGGGCGATGCAGTTTATATAGGAAGCGGCGAGCAGTTAAAGATAGAAGCCCCGTTCGTACAAATGAACAAAGCCGGAGTAGTAAAGCTCGGCCTCGAGCTCGGCGTACCGTACGAGCTCACATGGAGCTGCTACGAAGGCGGCGACGAGCCATGCGGCACCTGCGGCACATGCATAGACCGCCGGAAAGCCTTCGAGCTCAACGGCGTAACAGATCCGCTGCTCTTGAAAAAGCATTAATATGTTTTAAAGATCGCGTTTTGTTGGTATCATAAACGCATAGAATATTTAAATGAGAATTCTGCATACGAGTTCCACTAAAACGCGTGCCAAGATATGATATTCTCAAAAAAGCCCCAAATTACGCACTTTTAGTACTTGAAAAATATAGTGCAAAGTGGTATATTTAGTGTAACGGTTACACTAAATAAGGAGAGCAAAATGTACCTCAATACCACTGTGAAAATCCCAGAGAAAAAGGGCAAAATAATCACCAAGAAAAAAGGCTGTGCAACTTACATCCTCTACCAATATGGCAGCAATTACAAACAGGATAAAAAATATGCTGTTCCGCTTCGTACAATCATAGGGAAGGTATCACCGGATGATCCTACAAGGATGTATCCCAATGAACAATTTCAGGTCTATTTCCCGGATGCAAAAATACCGGATGAATTACCCTACGCATATCGGAGCTGTTGCCTTAAAATTGGCACCTGTGTGATTATACGAAAAGTGATTGATGAATACGATCTTTGCACAATGCTAACAAAGCGCTTTGGCAATGATACGGGGCTTATGCTTGACCTGGTAGCTTATCTGATTGTTGAAGAAGAAAATGCCGGACAGTACTATCCTGATTTTGCATTCACACATCCTCTTTTTACAGATAAGATGACTATTTACAGCGATTCCAAGGTAAGCAGGCTTCTTAGCTCAATCACGAAAGACCAGTGTATTGGCTTTCTGGATGACTGGAACAAAAAACGAGACCACAAAAGCAGGATTTATATCTCCTATGATTCTACCAACAAAAACTGTGATGCTGGAGATGTTGATATTGTAGAGTTTGGAAAAGCTAAAGACGACAAAGGACTTCCGGTGTTTAATCTTGCCATTGCAATGGACAAGACGAACCGTGTACCACTCTTTTATGAGGAGTATCCAGGCTCTATTACGGATGTTTCCCAGTTCACATTTATGGTCGATAAAGTTCTGGAATACGACTATAAGAAAATTGGATTTATCCTGGACCGGGGTTACTTCAGCAAAGAGAATATACAGTACATTGATGCCAATCAATATTCATTCATCATTATGTGTAAGGGCTGTAAAGCACTTGTATCACCTATGATACTAGAAAAGCGAGGCACATTCGAAACTAAGAGGAACGCAGCAATTCGTTCATACAAAGTTTATGGAACTACGGTAAAAGCAAGGCTTTATGAAGATGATACCAAAGACAGATGGTTTCATATTTACTACAATCCGTCCAAGCAGGCAGCCGAACGTGAGCAGCTGGAACAAAAAATAGAGAAATATCGTCTGTTTCTGGATGCTCATATCGGAAAAGATGAAAAGTTTGGAAAAACCTATCAGGAGTATTTTCATCTTCACTATGATAAGGATGGTATATTTCAAGGAGCGAATGAGCGTACAGATGTCATTGAGCGTGAGCTTCAGTTGTGTGGTTATTTCTGCATTATCACATCTGAAAACATGACCGCCTCACAGGCACTGATTCAGTATAAAGGACGCGATGTTTCTGAGAAACTCTTCCGCTCAGATAAGACTTTCATCGGCTCAAAGAGTGAACGCGTGCAGTCATCGCAAAGTATCTCCTCTAAGATATTTATTGAATTCATTGCACTTATCGTTCGTAACCGGATATATAACCTGCTTAAGGAACAAATGCTCCGAATGGAATCAAGACAAAAATTTATGACTGTTCCGGCGGCGATCCGAGAACTTGAAAAGATTGAAATGGTTCGCCGAAATGGTAAGAACTATAAGCTTGATCATGCGGTTACCAGGACGCAGAAGATCATACTAAGCTCTTTTGGATTAGATGAAACCAATATCAATAAGAGTGCTGAAAAAATCTCAAAACTGTTGGCCGATGGCCAGTCGGACATGAACAAGGAGGAATACAGCAATGGCACGGAAGAAGTCGATGGCATCGATTGATGCTGAAATCACAAAAGTAAAAATAGAAATGTCAAATCTCCAGGATAAATATGATAAGCTAGCGGAACGGCTCAAAGGACTTCAAGAACAAAAGCGTCAACAAGAGGCTGAAACCATAATGGACGCATACCTCAAAAGTGGGAAAAGTCTCGATGAGGTGATGACGTTCCT
>CAVGAH010000082.1:0-9287 GCA_963627215.1 bacterium
TTTTGTTGCCTGCGAAATATACGTGACGCTCCGTTGACAGGGAACTTCAACTACGCTTACCCGTATATTCTCCGGCAGTATATGGCGCCTTTTTGAAATACTAGCCCATATTAGCAAAGCGCTCAACGGCTTTTGTAAAGTCTTCTATGGTCTTCTCCGCGTCGCCGTGCTCTATGCCGTCTCTTACGCAATGCTTTATATGCCCTTCGAGGACAACCTGGCCGCACTTGTGTAGGGCTGATTTTGCGGCGTTTATCTGTGAAAGGATATCCTCGCATGGTATATCCTCTTCTATCATCCTGTCTATCGCCTGCACCTGCCCTATTATTTTTTTAAGCCTTCTGTGAAGGTTGTCTGAATCCATACACTGTTTCATATATATATTTCCTCCTGTATCCCGCTCGCGCGCCTTTTCAGCTAACAGTTTAAAGCGTAGCAGAGCACTGACAAGCTCGCTTGATCAGTGCGGAGCGTAGCTTGCAACGGTGCCAGCGGAGCTTCTGCTCCGCCCGACTTTTGGCGGTAAATTATAACCCACCGCCGAAAGTCGGGAATGGAACCCGCCGCTTATAGAAGCGGGTTCCATCTGGCACTACGTTATTATCAGTCATGTTCCTTTTTATGTCAAGTATCAGGCTGAAAACGCGCTACATAAAAGGCAGCCGCCCTCCGGGCCGCTGCCTGAAACGTGGCCGCCGGGCGGCCGCAATACCGTATCGTATTTATTCGTGCATTAATTAAATATTAGATCTTATACTTTTCATAAAATTCTTCATAATGCCTCTTGAACGAATCCTTCTTCATCTGCTCTATGCTGCGCATGTACTCGTGCGTGTTGAACTCTTCCATTTCCAGCTCTATCATTGCCAGAGCGATATTTGAGCAGTGGTCTGAAACTCTCTCATAGCTCGTCAGAAGGTCATTGAATACGAAGCCCTGCTTCCATGAGCATACACCATTCTGGAGACGGTCTGTATGATGCAGCTTCATCTCATCGCACAGGCTGTCTATAACCTCCTCAAGAGGCTCCACCTTTACAGCAAGCTCGAGGTCTTCATTTATGAATGCGTCTACAGCTATGGACATTATTTCTGTTATCGCATCCTTAAGTACCTGAAGCTCGTGCTGAGCCGTGTCAGAGAATACTATACCCTTGTCATGTATTTCCTTTGAAAGTATTACTACGTTCTTGGCGTGGTCTGATATCCTCTCGAAATCAGAGAGCGTGTGCAGGCACTTAGATACCTGAATGTTCTGCTTCGTATCGAGCTCGCCCTTTGTGATCTTCATGATGTACGTACCGATGCCGTCCTCGTATCTGTCACTGAGCTCTTCGAGATCGAATACCTTCTTGTAGCGCTCGTCAGTATATGAGGCAGTATTTTCCATCGCAACATTCATGCTCTTTTTTGCCTTTTTGGCCATCGTATTGATGTACGTGCGGCACTGTTCTATGGCGAGCGAAGGGAACTGCAGGAATCTGTCCTCCAGCTGGATCACCTTTACAGCGTCGTCATCATCCTCAGAAACAGGCTTCTCTCTTATGATAAATTCTGTAAGGCGTTCAAGAAGTCCGATAAGAGGGAAAAGAACTATAACTATAGCAAGTCTGTAAAAAGTGTTCATAAGCGCGGTGCTCACCATCGTCATGCTGTTGCTCATGAACGAGAACCCGATGGCAGCGTTTGCTCCGTAAAACAATACTCCGCATATTATAGCGCCGAGAACGTCGATAACGAGGTAAACAACGGCAGTCCTCTTACCCGCAGTAGTTGCTCCGAGCGAAGAAAGCAGTACAGGAAGCGCTGCGCCTATACCGATACCCATAGTGAGCGGAAGCGCAGTAGCAAAGCTTACAGCGCCTGTAACAGCGAGCGACTGCAGTATACCGACAGACGCAGACGCGCTCTGTAAAACGCATGTAAAGAGCATTCCTACTATTATACCGATTATAGGGTTTGAAAATTTTGTAAGCATATCTATGAACTGAGGATTTTCTTTAAGAGAGCTTACCGAGCCGCTCATCGTGCTCATGCCAAACATAAGTATGGCAAAGCCGAGCAGTATATTTCCGAGATGAATGTTCTGCAGCTTTTTTGAGAACATCCTGAGGATTATACCTGCTACTGAAACAATGCCCGTAAGCGTTGCAGTAGAAAGAAGTGAGACCCAGCCGGTGCCTTCCTCGAGACCCGAGAGACAGATGATCCAGCCGGTAATACTTGTACCGAGTATTGCACCCAAAACGATGCCGATAGCCTGTCTGAGCTTTATCATTCCGGAGTTTACGAAGCCTACAACCATAACTGATGTGGCCGAAGACGACTGTATAACTGCCGTAACTCCGGTTCCGAGCAGTACACCCTTTAAAGATGTGTTCGTGAGCTTGTACAATAACATTTCAAGGCTGTTGCCCGCCACCATTTTAAGGCCGTCCCCCATGAGAGACATTCCGAACAGGAACAGCGCCACGCCGCTCAGAAGTGAAATAAAATGCGATACATCCATAATTGCCATTACCTCGCTTTATTTTGGTCTTGAATAATTATCCTGATAAAAAATGAAAATGATTCCGAGTTACCTTATTAAAGCGTGCGCCCTGCGCACTCGGCAGCCGTGATATATTAGCTGAATGTAAAGAACAGGTAACATTTTTGTAAAATCCTCATTAACAGCATTTCTATTTTATCAAAAGAAGCAATATTCAACAAGACTTTTATTTAATACGAATAATTTTAAGCAGGCAAAGCCAGTATGAATGCCCGCAAAATATGAATGAATACTAAATGTCGGCCGCCCGGCGGCCCCACCGTAAAAAACGCTGCATCCGTTATCGCTATGCGGATGCAGCGTACTGTTTTACTATTCTGCCTTTATTTATGCTTCTACTCTGATAACAGAATCTATAGACTCTACAGCGTCAGTCTTTTCCAGCTCTGCGAGCGCAGCATCCAGATTCTTCCTGTCAGTCTTATAAAATATAAACATGAGCGGAAGCTTGTCCTCGTTCTTTTCCTTGTTTTCAGGCTTCTGGACCATAGATTCTATGCCTATACCGTAGCTGCCGAGTATAGTCGAGATCTTTCCGAGAACACCCGGCTCGTTTGCTGCAGTGAGTCTTACATAGTACTTGTTCTGACCCTCGCCTGCGAACTCAAGGTCTGCATCATATCTGAGCAGCGGTCTCATATCGAATGCAGAGCCCTTGTCGATAGCGCGCGCTATCTCGATTATGTCTCCCATTACTGCACTTCCCGTAGGCAGCGGACCTGCGCCCTTTCCGTAGAACATAACGTCCTCTACGGCGTTGCCCTTTACGAATATTGCGTTGAATTCGTTGCTTACAGATGCAAGCGGATGATCTACAGGAACGAATGCAGGCTGAACGTTACACTCGAGCTTGCCGTCAGTTTTCTTTGCCGCAGCTATAAGCTTTATGCGGCAGCCGAACTGGTTTGCGTAGCTTATATCTTCCTTGTTTATAGCCGTGATGCCCTGTGTCGGGATGTCCTCAGGCTTTATCCTTACGCCGAATATGAGCGATATCAATATAGAAAGCTTGTTTGCAACATCATGGCCCTCAACGTCGCCTGACGGGTCGCGCTCAGCGAACCCCTTTTCCTGCGCATCCTTGAGGACTGCATCGTAATCAGAGCCGTTGTCAGACATCTGAGTGAGTATATAGTTAGTCGTACCGTTGACGATACCGAGGATCTCGTCAAATTCATTGGAAAGAAGCGCAGTGGTCAGAGCGTTTATTATAGGAATGCCGCCGGCAACGCTTGCCTCGAATCTCAGCATTACATTATTTTCCTGTGCGAGCTTCTGAAGCTCAGGACCGTTTGCTGCGATGGCCGCCTTATTTGCAGTAACTACGTGCTTGCCGTTTTTCAGCGCTCTTGCCATGTATTCAGTTGCAGGCTCTATGCCGCCGATAAGCTCTACTACGATGTCGATATCATCATCATTTAAAATGAGGTCTACATCTTGCACGTATACTGAAGGGTCTACGTCTATGCCTCTGTCAACATTTGGGCGTCTGTTGAGAATTTTTGTTATTTCTATGTCAACGCCTGTAGATTCCTTTATTTTTTCCTTATTGAGCTGCAGTGTTTTATAAGTTCCTGTAGCTACATTTCCTATACCGAGTAATCCTACTTTTACTTTTTTCATAACCGACTTTTTTCCTTCCCATTGTTATTTCTTTGTAATTTGTACGGTTTTATGTGCGTGATGCGCTGCGGCGCTGCACTTTTTAAAATCATACTTTTCTGTAAATACAGGACGCCAATACAGGCGGGCGGGCATGCAGGTCGCTCCGCGGTCACAGAATGGGATGCTGCGCTCATATGCATGTCCGCCCGCTTTTGGGGCGTCTTTTTAAATCAATAAAAATTATAATAAAGTATACATATTGAGTAAAATTATACCCCAAAACAATTTATATGTCTAATTTATGTGAAAAAAAGACGCGGCTTTTTTTGATAAAAGCTGCGCCTGTATGATTTAAATTTAATTATTGTTGTCCGGTATGTTCGTCTATTAGCTTATTCATGGTATCGTAATAGTCCTGCAAGTCACTGCCGCCTTTGTCTAAAAGCTGTTCTGACGGCTCCTCGGAGAACAGTATGGCGTGCGTCAGACCGTCCTCTGTTCCCTTGTATATCATCATCGGATTCAGCTCTGCCAGTTCATCTTCTGTAAGCTCGCCCTTAAAAGTACAGTCAACGTAAAGCAGCTCGTCACAGACGCCGAAATCCTGTCTGTATTCTTCATACACAGCCGGAAGACCTACGTCCGGGTCTGTCTGCCATTCGCGTACAGGTTCGACCTCAACACCTGTACCTGCTGCCGCTAAAGCTCCCGGCGCAGATATGAGCGCCGCTACCAACAATGCTATACCATTCATAAGATCGCCTCCCTGTTTATTCCTCCTGATAACCTTCCGGGGCGCGGCATCGTCTGCCGATGCTCCCGTTTTTCTATCTCTTTTATTCCCCTTCTTAATGCAATTTTAGCATCTTATATAAATTATTCAATAACAATTTCCATTAAGAAACCTTAAGATTCGTTTAAGAATTGAGGAATGCCGAAATGCCTAATATTCCAATGCCGCAGGCATTGTCTGACGAGAGCTCGCGCTCTCCGAAAAATACGTTTATTCCGTGCTCCGGAAGGCGTTTTTCCAGTTCTTCCCTTATGAAGCTGCTTGCCGATACCCCACCGGCGAAAACGACAGTGTCAAGGTGCTCCGCCTCTGCTGCGGATGCTACCATGCGGCAGAGCGCTTCTGAAATATGATAAAAAAGCTCAGGTGACAGACGCTCGACCGGTACGCCGTTTTTAACTGCCTGAAGTGCCTGGGTCTCAATGCCTGAAAGGTCTGCGCAGGCGCCGTCGATATGGACCGGTTTCAAAACGGCTTCATTGACTACAAGCTTTCCGCGGCTTGAAAATCTTATACTTATATCTTTTTTATGTGCGCATGCCATACTGTCGAGCTCCGCGCCTGCAGGAAAGTGCATGCCTGCTGCAACTCCTACGCGGTCGAGCACCTGACCGAACGACAGGTCGCGTATACCGCCTACTATATCAAGCGGCATGCAGCCCTTAACTTTAAGTATCTCGCCCGTTCCGCCCGATAAATGAAATGACAGAAATTCCCTGTCAGGGTCGCCTGCGCCGCACACTGCGGCGATATGCCCTTCCTGATGCGAAAATTCGTAAAAAGGTACTCCGAGCGCCGCCGCCAGGCTTTCCGCTGCGCCTTTTCCTGCAAGGAAAACGGGCATGTACGAGCCGCCAACAGGGCGCGGGCGCGTGCTCGCCGCTGTCGCGCATATTTCGTATTCTATGCCCTTTTTTGAAGCATCGGTCCTCACCTTTTCCATTAGCTGCGTCATCATCTCAGGCATGTTTACGACATGCTGAAAAAGCGCGTCAGACTGGCGCAGACCGCGTTCGCCTTCTCTGACCTTCAGAAGTCTGCGCGCCTGTGCGATAATATTTCCGTTTTCATCTACTGCTGCGACTGACGTCGTGTAGTTGCTCGTGTCGGCCGCTATGACTGCTTTTACTTTTTTTATCATTTAATTATCATCTGCCTTTATTTATATGTCGTGTGCGCGGTGACGCGCGGGACATCTTATATCATAGATAAAACAAGCTCTGCCGACATTTATATTTGCGCGGCAGAGCGGTTATTAATATTGATCTGTTCGTTTGAATTGTTATTCATTTATTCTGCTTCAGTCGCAGCTTCATTTGCTTCTCCGTTTACAATCTTGCCGAGAACGCCGTTTATAAATGAAGCTGACTTATCCGTGCTGAATTTTTTTGCCATGTTTACAGCCTCGTTTATTGAAACTGATGTCGGTATGCTGTCGATATAATGTATCTCTGTGAGAGCAAGTCTGAGGATAGCGAGGTCAACCGCAGGCATCCTCTCAGTTTTCCATTTTATACTGTGTCCGCCTATTTCATTATCTATGTCGGCAAGATGCTCTGAAAGCGCTGCAAACAGTTCCTTTGAGTATTTTGACTCTTTATGCAGCGATATCTGTTCATTGTTGATATAGCCCTCATACGCAGCATGGGAAAAATCTCCTGTCACTCCCATCTGGTAGATCATCTGCATAAGGTTTTCGCGCTCTGCAACTCTTGCGTTTATTGCTTCTTTTCTGTTCATATATTCTTGTTTTCCTCCGTGCGGCGCTGTTTTTGCGCTTTATTTTTTTCATTGAAGTGTATACCCTGTACGTGGATATTTACAAACGTTACCTTGAGACCGCAAAATCCTTCGATCTCACGCTTAACATTTTCCTGAATATTCCATGCTACAGAAGGTATCTTTACACCATATCTTACTATTATATAAAGGTCTATCACCGTTTCGTCATCGCTTTGGTTCACACGTACGCCCTTGGAATCAGGCGCTTTTCCGAGAATGCTCTCAGAGATCGTATCCGTAAATACAGCTGAAGCCAGCGAATAAACACCCTGTGTTTCAAGTGCGGCTCTGGCCGCGCATACGGCAATAACATCATCAGTGACCCTGATATTACCATGTTCATTATTCATGTTTTATCAAACCTCCGAATTACCGGGTCTGCTTGCAGACGGACTGACCGCCTGCTTCACATATAGGTCGTACCTATATCCGCTTTATATAATAACAAACAAAGCAGTTGTTTTCAAGGACGCATGTTATATTAATTGCTGCATGCACAGATACGCAAAATACGCAGCGTAGCACAGCAGCATAACTACACCGCATGGTCTTCTCAGTTCTCTGTGCCTTATCGTACCGGTCCAGAGCAGGACAGCGCATAAAACAGCTACAATGCCGTCGATAACGAAGCTGATTTCAAACGGTACAGTACAAATAAGCGCAGTCGTTCCTATTACAAATAAAATATTAAATATATTACTTCCTACGATATTCCCGATGGCTATGTCTGTATTTCCCTTTAATGCAGCCGTGACCGACGTTACAAGCTCAGGAAGCGAAGTACCGAAGGCGACTACCGTAAGCCCGATAAATCGCTGGCTCATGCCTAAAACAGCGGCTATCTCTGATGCGCCGCTGACTGTGAGATCACTGCCCTTTCGCGACATGATAAAAATGTATCCAAGAAAAACGATAAACAGCGCCCAGAGTATCACTTCCTCTGAAAATTATTTACAGCAAAAATCACAGCTCATTTTACGCAGCTTTAGCCTGTATCACAACATCATCTACGCTTCGTCCTGTCTCACGGAGCACTATGTCGAGTATCTTTGCAGCGTCGCGGTCAGATAATGTCTCAGCCTGTACCGTTACGTTTACAGACCTGTCTGTTATGAGGACGAACGCGTCGGTAAAGCCCTTGTTTCGTATGAGGCTCTCTACGCTCTTTTCTGTTTCCATGTATTCAAGGAGCTTCGCCTTCTGCTCTGTAGCGCTGCTCTTCTGCGAGCCGTCGGCGCTCGTTTCTATCGTGTCTGTGAGCATCGATATCATTTCATTTCTGTCGCATGTAAGCGTCTCTCGCGCCTCGCGGAAATATTCGTCTGTGTTTTCTATACCGGATGCTTCATCGGATGATACGAGCGCTGTATTTTTATTTTCTGATTTTTTTGCATTATCCGAGCCGGATGAACTGCTCTTTGATGATCCTGACACATTGTCAGTATTATTTTTATCGGCATCCGCTGCTGAAGCGCTGTCTGCCGACGCGTCGGGCGCGTCTGATGACGCTCCGTTTTCATTACTGCTGTCCGCGCTTCCGGGCATCTGCGTTATATTGAGGCTGTCTACGAGCACCTCGCCGTTGTGCCTTTCCATCTCTGCCGCCTCATAATTATCATATCCGGCAGATACGCCGAGACTGCTGCTGTTCTGTATCTTATTGTTTATAACACCTATACAGCACACTATGACGGCAACGCTCAAAAAGACAAGGCTCTTTCTTATCTTTGCGTTTTCTCTGGCAAACTCAAAAATTTTTTTCACGATCTTCCTCCCTCCGGTCTTGCTGCGCCGGACTGCGTGCGTCACTGCATCAAACGCTCGCAGAAGGCTCAATGCCGATACTGTGCGCGATACAGAGCTCATTCACGCAGCTCAAATACTACAACTTTAGACGGTTTTATGCCGCAAACTGTCGATACCGCATCTGTGATACGGCTGCAGACGTTCGGATCGCCGCCGCCCTCGGCTACAACTATCACACCGCCGGTCTTTTCGCCGTCTGCGGCGCTGCTCTTTGATGATGAGCCTGACAGCGATGCTGTAAATACAGATGATGGAGCCGAGCTGCTGTCCTCAGAGCCCTGTATCATCACATGCACCTTTCCTACGCCGCTTATACACTCAAGTATGCTTTGCAGCCGTATTTCTTCATCTGTCTTAACTGAATCGATATATTCGTTGCTTCCCTCAGCGCTTATAACAGAATGTCTTCCGTCGCGGCTTTCCGTCATAGTGTTCAGGAAGACGATCGATATTATTACAATGAGCGCTATTGTAATAAGCTTTGCCGGAAGGCTGTTTTTTTTCAGCGCTTCAGCGGCTGATCCCTTCAAGCTTTTATCAGAAAATTTCATATGCTGATCCTTTTTCTCTCCTTTCTATTTATATTATCTGCGTGCATAATATATGATACTTTTGCATTACTTTTAAATAAAGCAATATTCATAACATGTTATGCTTTATTTTTAAAGCGTAGTTGAAATTTCCTACATCACTAACTGAAAATTTGCACTGCGGCTGAAGCCGCGCAACAGGCAGCTATGCTGCCTTCCTA
>CAVGAH010000083.1:0-9231 GCA_963627215.1 bacterium
CCTGAAAGCCTGCTGAGAGCTGCTGAACTCATGCTCAGACATATCGGCTTCACAGAAAAAGCAGAAGCTCTGAAGGATGCATTAAATAAAACAGACAAAGACCCTGACATACATATGACAGGCACGAAGGAAGGCAGCTCAACAGCAGAGTTTGCTGACGCCGTCCTTGCCATGCTCTAACGGATAGTCAGCGCTATCATACAAAAACTTACAGGAGGAAACGGAATGTACTATAAAACTGTTCAGGACGATACCGTAGCGGGTCTCCCGCTTGCGATAAATATTTTCATAAAGCTCAGAGAAAGCATACTCAGAGGAAAACTTAAGAATGAGGAAAAGCTGACTGAACAGCGCATCTGCAATGAATACAACGTCAGCAGGACACCTGTAAGAGAAGCGTTCAGACTTCTTGAACAGGAAGGTCTGATAACTATGATCCCTAACAGAGGAGCCTTCGTAACAGGCTTCTCCGACCAGGACATCGCTGATATGTATGATATGCGAAAGGATTACGAGGTGCTCGCTTTTGAGTGGGCTATAAAGAGGATAACAGATGAGGAGCTCGCCGAAATAAGAAATTCATACGAGCTCATGGAATTTTACACTCACAAGAAGGAATTTGAAAAATCAGCGGCGCAGAACAGCCACTTCCACGAGCTTATCTACAAGGCTTCTCACAACAGGCTGCTTACTCAGATACTTACGAGCTATCAGTATTACACAAAGCAGCTCCAGTACAGCGAAACGCCTAACTACGACCACATGGACGACGTGCTAGCGGAGCATTTCGAGATGCTCGATTCGCTCGAAAAGAAAGACCCGGAGCGCGGTGCGGCAGTCGTAAGAAAGCACCTTGAAGCCTCAAAGAGGCGCGCGGGCTACGGCGGATTCGACAAATAAAGATAAAACAGGAATACATAAAATGGCTGAAAAGAATATACTTGGTAAAAAAGATATCGCCAAAGTGCTGGAGCTGCTCGAACAGACGTACCCCGATGCGGGCTGCGCGCTGCATTACGGCACACCGTTCCAGCTGCTGGTCGCAGTAGTTCTTTCGGCTCAGACGACGGATAAAAAGGTCAATCAGGTAACTGGTGACCTTTTTCGTTTATATCCGACCGCCGAAAAAATGGTGCAGATACCGGAGTCAGAGCTGCAGGAGCGTATAAAAGTAATAGGAATGTACCGCCAGAAATCGAAAAACGTAATAGCGCTGAGCCGCATACTCGTCGAAAAATACGGCGGCGAAGTGCCTGACGACCAGGAAAAGCTAATGGAGCTGCCCGGCGTAGGCAGAAAGACGGCAAATGTAGTGATGTCAGTCGCATTCGGCCACCAGCGCATAGCGGTAGACACGCACGTTTTCAGAGTTTCAAACAGGATAGGCATCGCCAGCGGCGATGATGTGCTTAAAACGGAACATTCGCTGATGGAAAACATCCCTGAAAATATGTGGACAAAGACTCATCACATGCTGATATGGCACGGCCGCATGATATGTGACGCAAGGAAGCCGAAGTGCAGCGAATGCCCGCTCGACGGCGTGTGCATGAAGAATGGAATGAAATAAACGCAGCAGTAATATGCCTGCGGCGCCCAACCTCACGCGCAGCGGACGTAGGAAGGCAGCTATGCTGCCTGTTGCCCGGCGCGCCCGCAGAATGTCGAAATTGCAATATTATGGTGACATAAGCAGCGGAAGTATGATATACTTCTAAGCTGTTAAACGAAATATATATAAAAAAGGAAATAAATTTATGACAGAAAACAACAACTTGATCTTCCACGGCTGCGACGTGGCAGAGCTTGTAAAGGAATTCGGAGCTCCGCTTTACGTGATGTCAGAGGATGAGATAAGAGAACGCTGCCGCGAGATAAAGCGTGACTTTACAGAAAAATACCCGGATACGCGCGCAGCCTTCGCAGGAAAAGCGTGCCAGACGCTCGATGTGTGTCGCATCGTAGCATCAGAAGGCATTGGTCTCGACGTAGTTTCAGGCGGTGAGATATACGCGGCGCTCAAGGCAGGATACGACCCTGCGCTGATCGAGTTCAACGGAAACGCAAAGAGCCGCGCCGAGATAGAGTACGCGCTCGAAGTAGGCGTAGGAACGATAATAATAGATAACATGTCAGAGCTTGAGATAATAGCAGAGATCGCCGCAAAAAAGGGCGTAAAGGCAGTAGTAGCGCTCCGCGTGACGCCGGGCGTTGACAGCCATACGCACCAGTTCATATCTACAGGCCAGCTCGATTCTAAATTCGGATTTGCGCCTGAGGAAATACTTGATTACGCTGTAAAGGCGGTGCTCGATTCAGACGATCTTGATCTGATAGGCCTGCATTATCACGTAGGCTCTCAGCTTCATGAAAATGATTCGCACATAATGGCGACTGACGTTATGCTCGAGCTGCTGGCAGCTCTTAAGGAAAAATACGGATACGTGCCGCGCGAGCTCAACTGCGGAGGCGGCTTCGGAGTGCATTATGCGGGCGACCCTGAACGCACTACAGTTTCATATTTTATGGATCCTGTGATGGAGTGCATAAATGCTTTTTATGAAAAGTCGGGCGACAAGCGCCCTGTTGTCGCTATAGAGCCAGGCAGATGGGTAGTTGCAGAGGCGGGAATAACTGTTTACGAAATTACTTCAGTTAAGACTAACGCCGCAGGACGTACTTACTACGGCATAGACGGCGGTTATCCTGACGACCCGCGCGTAGCGCTTTACGATGCAAAATACGAGGCAGAAGCAGTAACAAAAGTAAACGAACCGCATGATAAAAAAGTAACTGTAGCGGGAAAGTGCTGCGAATCGGGCGACGTGCTTATCTGGGATATAATGCTCCCTGAGATGGAGCCGGGCGACCTGCTCGCCGTATACGCAACAGGCGCGTACAACTACACTATGGCGAACAATTACAACCGCCAGCCGCGACCTGCGATGGTGATGATAAAGGACGGCGTTCCTCGTCTTTCGGTAAGGCGTGAGACTTACGAGGACCTTATTGCCAGGGAAATATAAATCTGATTTTGGGAAATGATCCTGACAGAATAATATACTGATAAACAAAATGCGCTGCATTTGCAGGCTTTGATAAGCCAGAATGCAGCGCATTTTATTTTACTTGAAACGCAGCGCGGAGCGCCGCTTTACCGAGATGTGGGACCGGTGACGGTCGGGTGTATTTGAAATTTATTACTTATTAATTATTATTTATGGTACTTTTTTGATGCTTTGAAAATTCCGATAACGCAGCAGAGCATGAATATCGAAACTCCGAAAAGGACTACGAACGCGCTCTGTGTACCGATAAGCGTGCCTTCTGTCAAAGCGCTCGCAACACTCTGGGCTGCCTGCGACGACGCCACTATAGTCGAAACTACGCAAGTCCCGACAGCTCCGGAGAGCTGTTGCATAGTGTTTATTACTGCATTTCCGTCGCTGTTGAGCTCGTCCGGAAGGTAGCTCAGCCCGTTCGTCATGTTAGTTCCCATCGAAAAGCTCTGACCGAATGCGAATAATACATAGAATATTATGATAGCGGCGATGCTTGCACTGTGCAGGAACAAGGCGAAAAGGCATGTGGAAATTATAATAAAAATATTTCCTGTCGGTATAGGCAGCTTTGCGCCGAATCTGTCAAGAAGCCTGCCGCCGAGCGGAGTCGTGCATGCGCCGAGTATGCAGCCCGGAAGCAGCAGACAGCCCGCAGTGAACGCGTTTTCACCCATAACGAGCTGCGCGTAGTTCGGGATAAGGAAGCCCGCACCGAGGCATATGAACTGGACTGAAACTATAGCAGCAACGCTGAGCGTGAACGGCGCGCAGCGGAACACCTGCAGGCGGATAACAGGCGAGTCTGACTTGCGAGACCTTCTGCAAAATACAGCCAGAGCAAATACTGCTGCTATCAGCATGGCGATGACAGGAGCGCTTAACCAGCCTGATTTTGAGGCCTGATTTATGCCGAATATAAAGCAGGCGAAGCCGCCGGCGAGGAAAAAGAAATCCCTGACATTAAAGTTGATCTTTTCCGTTGCGCTTACCTGTCTGATCCCGCTGACACCCATAAATAATGAGATGACGAGCAGAGGAAGCAGTGCGACAAATATCATCCTCCAGCCGAGCGTGTTTACGATCATGCCGCCGAGCGAAGGACCGACAGCAGGCGCTATCGCAGTTATGAGCGACGCAGTTCCCATCATCAGTCCCATTTTCTCGTAAGGGACCTGCTCAAGAACGATGTTGAACATGAGCGGCAGCGCTATGCCTGTGCCTACGCCCTGTATAAGGCGGCCGAGAAGCAGCAGAGCAAATACCGGAGCGACGGCGCACATCACAGTGCCGATGATAAAGAGTGTTATCGCCGTTACGAAAATGCGCTTTGTCGTGAAGCGCCTTTTGAGCCACGACGAAGCCGGGATAATAATGGAAAGTATCAGCAGATATCCCGTAGTTATCCACTGAACTGTAGATGTCCCGACGCCGAATTCCGTCATGAGCGATGGGAATGTGACATTCATGGCCGTTTCGACCACAACGCCGGAGAACGACATGAGCCCGGTCGCTATGATCGACATGATGAGTTTGGCGTCTATCCTTCTTTCGAATTGAGTATCTGTATTCATTTTGTTTGATTCCTTTCTGACTTATTTTAATTCAATTCCTATGTACAAATAATGGTACGAATAATGACGAATCTCTAATAAGGGCATAGACCCTGACGGCCGCCCGGCGGCCCCACGGGCGCAAAGCGCCGCAAAATATTCATATATTCGTTGTGTAAATTTGCATAATTACAAACTTGAAATATCAGGCGTATTTGCGCTCATAAGCTCGTAGGCGCGATGGATCGCGCGGATGGCAGCTCTGATATCTTCGGCCGGGATCGGCTCAAGGAGCTGTGAGAGCCATTCATGATAATTCAGACAATATACCTCATGCACTTCGCGCCCCGCGTCAGTCAGACTGACGAGTATAACGCGCCTGTCGGCGGTGTCGGGTGTTTTGTCAACGTAGCCTTTTTTCTGAAGCTCATTGACAAGCTTAGTGATGCTCGGCCTCGTGCTCCGCATAGCGTCGCTGACATCGCTGATACGGACCGCGCCGCCCTGCTGCGCCAGCATATAAATATTATCAAGTATCCGTATGTGCCGCGGCGTGAGCCCGTCCGGCAGCTCCGGCAGCATATCAGCCAGCCGCTTAGCCTCATGGAACGAATCCACGAATTTTTTCATAAGCTCTGTGTCCATTTTTATATTCCTTTCACCTTCAGATCTGATCAGACTGTCGCGGTCAAAATGATTACCTAAAGTAATTATCTTGAGTAAGTATAATACCGATCTTCGGGAATGTAAAGAAAAAGTTTTGAAAGCATGACGGAAAAAATAAAAAGCTTGAAAAATAAAGTATACCGGGCTATTATAAAAGAAGAAGTTATCGTCTGAAAACTAATGATTTTTTAGCCTTTTCCCCGCGTCGGCGGGGGTGAGCCCAGGATAAAAACAAAACAGGGACAGCCTGTACACTTTTCCCTGCGCAAGCGGGGTATTTTATAGAGGGATAAAAACAATGCATATAGCGGATTTCCTGCTGAGCGATGAATATTAAAATATTCGTGTAAAATAATGCGATTTTTTAAAAATATTCATGCATTTTAGTGTAAAAACAGAAGCATAAAGTGTTGTTTTTTACACGAATAACTGCTACACTGACTTTGATAACGATAGGGAGGTCAGGCTATGTACAGGAAAATAACAGGATTTTTAGAAGAATGGAAAAACAGCCCATACCGTAAACCATTGATATTACAAGGTGCGAGACAGGTAGGCAAAACATATTCTGTTTTAGAGTTCGGACGTACTCATTATGAAAATGTTGCATATTTCAATTTTGAGACTGATCCTAAGTTAAATAAAACGTTTGACGAAAACATCAGCCCTGATTACCTTATACCTGTTTTGTCACATATAGCAAAGCAGACGATAATAAAGGAAAAAACACTTATCATTTTTGATGAAATACAGCTTTGTGAACGAGCATTGACATCGTTGAAGTACTTTTGTGAGGATGCTCCGGAATATCACATTATAGTTGCCGGCAGCTTGCTCGGCGTAGCGGTGAACAGAGCAAAATTTTCATTTCCGGTCGGGAAAGTGGACATAAAAACCATGTATCCGATGGATATGGAAGAATTTATGCTTGCTATGGGCGAAGAAGACCTTGTGAGTCAGATAAGACAGTGTTTTGACTCGGATTCTCCTATGCCGTCTGCTTTACATGATGCGGCTATGGACCTGTATCGTCAGTACCTTGTTGTAGGCGGCATGCCGGAATGCGTGATGCAGTTTGCACAGACAAAAGATTATATACTGATCCGTCATACACAGGATACGATACTTGCGAGCTACCTTAATGATATGAGTAAATATAACAATTTAAATGAAATAAAAAAAACAAGACTTGCATATGATAATATCACTGTTCAGTTGTCTAAGAAAAATACACGTTTTCAGTATAAGCTTATAAAAAAAGGCGGGCGTGCTTCTGAGTTTGAAAATGCTATTGAATGGCTGTGTCTGTCAGGCATAGTATCGCAGGTGTATAAGGTAGAGCAGATCAAAAAACCATTGGAAAATTATCGTGATATTGATGCATTTAAGATATACGTATCTGATTTAGGTCTATTGTGCGCAAAAAAAGACCTTGCAGCAAACGATATACTGTATATGGTAGATGATCTGAATGATTTTAAGGGCGGAATGACAGAAAATTATGTCGATGTACAGCTTGATATAAATGGTTATAAAACATATTACTGGGAAACAGAACGTGGAGCCGAAATAGATTTTATAATTCAACGCGAAGGAAAACTCATTCCGATAGAGGTCAAATCCGCTGACAATACAAAAGCAAAAAGCTTAAAAATGTATATGGATAGATTTGAACCTGAATATGCAATTAAGCTTTCCGCAAAGAATTTTGCGTTTGAAAACAACATTAAAGTAGTTCCGCTTTATGCGGCATTTTGTATTTAGAATTAATATTAATGTATGAAAGATAAGGGGCTGTCGCATCTGCGGCAGCCCCTTTTGAATCAGACCTGTATCAGATCATAAGCTTGTCATTTTCCATTATAAACGGTCTGGTCGTATCCTGACTCCAGGCAGTGTCGTATTTCTCCATAAGATAATCGCTCAGCTCAGTACGATCTTTGAATTTCAACAGGCGATACGGCTCCTGAAAAGCGACTTTTTCAACGAAGTAAAGAGTATTATCATTGGTCGGTAACAGAATACCTACATGCCCTATAAAAAGTGTGTTGTCGGTATCTGAAAATTTGTCATGAAATATCACAGATATCATATGCGCCTTGCTGTCTGAAAAACTAACACCGCGCGCAGCCCATCCTTCCTGAAATTTCTTAACCTGTAAATTAACATCAGTACTGTCAGCCGCCTGAACAGGTGCAAATACAGCGCGGAATTTATTGATGCTGTCACCGCATAAAACATCAGGGTCATCGGATAATGTTTCGAGATCCATAAATAATGAATCATCACCAACAGCAGAATAGCCGCCGTCACCGGCGCTTATAAAATCACTGAAGAGGCTGAAAGCAGTGATGCGGCAGTTATATCCCGGAAAACTTCCGTTTTGGGCAGCCCACATATCCTGCATATCATACGGATCGTATTTTGTATAAGTCGGCGCGGCAGACTCAAAGCCGTTTGTCAGCCATTCGCTTTTAACGCTTGAATTGAATTTATTTACTCGGTCGAATAATGTCTGCTGCCTTTTCTGGCTGATTCCGGCATCGGTGAGCAGCGTGGACAGAATATCCTGTGAGTTTTTATCAGTCAGATTTGAATATTCAACAGTTTCCAACGCTGGCTGTGTATCGCCATCTGCAGGCGCATTGTCGTTATGCTGCGCAAACATCATAAACGCTGAAAGTATTATAAGCGAGCTTATTGAAAATAATATTGTTTTCTTGAAATTTAGCATTTTAAATACCTCTGTATCTGTAATTTTGAAAACATAGCAGAGCGCCGACAAGCTTATCCGGTAAGCGCGGCGCTTAGTTATATTGAGTAAAATATATTAGCATGATTTACATGCGCCGGTCTACTGCCGGTGAAGATAATTAAGAAACGGTTAATAAAATTCTGCTGTGATATTATCTAAATATACGCAGAATCTTTAGTACGGCTGCCTGGCAGCCCTATAGGCGCGCCGGGCGCGCACCGCGCGCTAAAAGACTGTTGCATTACATATCAGATATATAAAAAAATAAAATAATCAAATATAACCCTAAAACTTTCGGAGTATAAAATATCCCTCGAAAGTTTTTTTATGTGTTCAAGAAAACCTTTCACACCAAAAAACCTGCATTTCACGCATCCGACCGCATCCGACATTTTATCTATGCTATTTTCATATATAAGGCGAGGTGCGTGCTTACGCGCGACCGGGTCTGTAAGCTGTTTCTTATTTGAGATTTAAAATTGCGGAAAGGAGTGATGGCTGGATGAAAAGGAAGGTTATTGCGTGGCTGACGGCTGCTGCTGTAGTGGCAGGCATGATGCCGGGAATGGCTATGCCGGTATTCGCGTCAGGCGGTACGGCGGTCAACGGTTCAGACGCGCTTGCGGCGCTCGGCATAGATACGAGCATCGCGCCTGAGGGCTTCGATGAAAACGACAGCGTAAGCAATCCTTACGGAAGGAGCACTATAGAGGTGACTCCGGTAAAGGAGCTTTATACTGTCGGCATGTCGGAAAAGCCTCTTGGAAGGGACGACCAGCGCACATACGACACAGGAAAAAAAGATGAGATAGAGGTCGGTGAAACAAAAAAAGACCATGATACGGAATATGCTTCATCAAATACTCTCGTATCAACGCTTTACGGTGATAAAAAATGGGAAAGCAAGACTACGTCAGCTATCCTTTCGGATGGTGACAGTGAAGAGCTTGCTACCGGAAGTTCATCATTCAACGGGAAGTATTCTGTAATAGCGTCAGGTACGTATGAAGAAAATTCTACGTCGGGCGAAAGTACAGGCTATCTGAGCGGATTGAATAACATTTCAAGCAGCCTCGGAAAAGACTTTGGTGATTTCGGTATGTCTGATGTAGCAGCAGGCAACTTTGACGGTAATACAAAGGCACTCGAAGCGCAGACTGTAATGGCATATACAAAGGACTACAGCCATTACGGCGGT
>CAVGAH010000084.1:0-9118 GCA_963627215.1 bacterium
GCGCGCCGTATCAGAGATACGGGCAGGGCTTCAAGCGTTACGTATATTCGCAGGCGACAGAATGGCGTCCTGTATTTATTAAATATAATGGTAAATAATGGAAGAAAATACTCTTGAACATAAGCTGACCCGCGAGGTCAGAACAACAGTAAAAAATACATCAGGCGAAGGAGCGGCCACCCCAGCGGCCGTCGGCACAAGCCGTTTTACTTACACAGTTACGTCAGACGACGTAAACATGACGGTAAAGCTTGTGCTCAAGAAGCGTCTGAATTTCTCGCGCCGCCTGCTAACTAAATTGAAGCAGGGCGGTGGAAAGGTCACGCGGAATGGCTTTGAAGTCAGGCTTTTCGCCGATGTAATAGAAGGCGACGTGATAGACGTTGAAATGCCTGAGGAGCGCTGTAATTTCATACCGCAGGACATTCCTATAGATGCGGTCTACGAGGACGACGATATGCTCGTAATAAACAAGCAGCCGTGGGTCGTCGTTCACCCGACGATGGGGCATCCTGTAGGAACTATAGCGAACGGCCTCATGAAGAGGATGGACGATACAGGCATTCACTACAAAATACGCTTTGTAAATCGTCTTGACCGCGACACCAGCGGTTTGATGATAGTCGCTAAAAACTCACACTGTCAGGATGTAATGACGAAGCTCATGAAGAGCGATAAAGTTATAAAGCGTTATATAGCAGTCGTTCACGGCATTATAAAAGAAGACAAAGGGACTGTCGACCTGCCGATAGGCAGATGCGATCCTGATGATATACAGCGCTGTGTCATTGAGGACGGTTATCCGTCTGTAACTCATTACAAGGTGCTTGAGCGTTTTTACGGTGGAGGAGCCTCGGACGATGTATTTGCGCCTGAGAACGGATTCACGCTTCTTGAGCTGCGACTCGAGACGGGACGCACGCATCAGATACGTGTCCATATGTCTCATACAGGACACCCGCTGGCAGGCGATACGCTGTACGGACGCGAGGAGCCTGAGCTGATAGCGCGCCAGGCGCTGCACGCGGCTTATCTGACATTCCCTCATCCGGTGACAAGTGAGGATGTGCATTTAGAAGCTGCACTGCCTGACGATATACAGGAGCTGCTGGCAAAGCTCAGGATAACAGGATAAAAAAGCCCATGCTTGCTCCTTGAAAGGGGCAGTTCGGCTGTCGCGAGCCTTGAACAGAAAGTGGTGAAAATATGATATTTAAAATACTTTTGATAGTTATGCTCGTCCTGCCGCTGGTGTATCTGGCGATAATGCTGCTGGGAAGCCTGATGGACGAAGTGCTGGCTATAGGTAAAAAAGCAGAGAAGAAAGCAGAGGATAATGATGACAGAGGATATCACAGACCGCGGCGCTGAGCGCAGCAGAGGTAATGATAATAACGCCGGATGCGGTTTGTTCATAACGTTTGAAGGGCCTGACGCTTCAGGAAAGACAACGCAGATCAGACTGCTCGAGGATCACCTGCGTGAGCGTGGCATCGAACCGGTAATGACGCGTGAGCCTGGCGGAACGCCGATAAGCGAAAAAATACGAGAAATAATACTTGATAAGGCAAACGATGAGATGCTCCCTATGACAGAAGCGCTGCTGTATGCCGCATCGCGCGCGCAGCACGTAGGACAGCTTATAATACCGTCGATCGAGGCAGGCCGCGTGGTGATAAGCGACAGATACGTTGACTCGAGCATAGCATACCAGGGCTATGGCCGCGGAATGGGCGATATAATAGAAAAGATTAATGCTGTTGCTACAGGCGGACTCAAGCCGGATTTGACTATACTCCTTGCAACTGATACGTCAAGGATGCGCGAGAGGCGGAGTGCTGAGGATGAGGATCGTATGGATGCACAGAAGGCAGAATTTCATGCAGCTGTAATGAACGGATATCTGAAGCTCGCAGAGCGCGAGCCGGAACGCATACGCATCATTGACGGTGAACGTTCTATAGAACGTATTTCTGAAGATATCTTAAAACTTGTAGACGAGCTTTTAGCAATGTGATATTATCATGCGTAGTTTCAGACTCAGCGCCTAAATGCCTGACTGCAGGATCGCAGGACGGTCAGACGCAGTTGGCTGATTAATAATAATTTTCATATATCAGGGAGGAAAATCAAATGAAAAATTTAAAGAAGGTATTGGCATTAACAACGGCAATAGCTGCTGCAGCTTTTATGGTAACAGGCTGCGGAGCTTCAGGAAATGATGCAGCAGGGAGCAGCTCGGCGTCAGAGCAGACATCGGCTTCAGAAAGCTCTGAATCTGTTTTAAAGCAGGTCAAGCTCGTAGCTCATACCGATAGTCAGGACCAGAACTTTATCGTAAACTATGACGAGGAGGGCCGCATCATTTCAATGGGCTGCTACATAGACACAGACAAAGCGCCTGCAGACAAGGCCGAAGATGATACGCTGTATGTTGATTATACAAGCGGCAAGGCGGAAGTAAGTTATAACAGTGAAATACTGGCTGCACTTTCGCCGGAGGATGTAGACTATCCGACAGTACAGGAAGTGACTACATTTGATAACGGATCACCAAAGTATGTATTTGCATCTCACGGAGCTGCTTTGAAATTTGAATTTGACGAAAACGGTTTGCCTGTATACTGCTCGCAGACTCAGGATATGGGAGATTATGCAATCGGATATGGCCAGGACGAGAATGGCAGATTTATTTTCACAGGAGCAATAGAAGAGAACCCTGGTTATTTTGACGGAGTGTCAGGCGAAGATGTAGGTGTGAATGTATTAGATGCATCTGCATTTGAGGGAGAAGTTATTTACTGGTAGCAGGTCAGGTCGGTGGCATCCGACAGCAACAGCCGGCAATCAGCCAGCAGGCATTGGCGGTAAGTTACGTGATCATACAGTAAAAAATGATAAGATATATGACCGCAGGCATTTGAATCGTGCCTGCGGTTTTTTTCTTTTTATGGGTACTTCTTGTTAAGTCTGAAGATATGTCTGTGATTGTTGTGGAAATGAAAAAATTTTAAGATAAAAATCGTTAGCATACATTGATTTAGTATACTAACAAATGTATAATACACATATATTCATGTTCTACTAATGTTCGTTTAACGTATTATATGTATAACGTGTAAATTTTAAAGCTAAACAGCATTGATATCCGGTGCTATTTGAGAGAAAAGGCAAGGTGAGAGGTATATGTATTTTGAAGATTTTGAACTTGGAATGAAATGGGAGCTTGATCGACCTATAAAAATAACGCGTGAAATGATGCGTGATTATGGAAGCAAGTATGATGTTGCTCCCATACATAACGATGAAGAGGTCGGGAAAAACAGCAAATATGGTCAGATAATAGCTCCGGGCACAATGACAGGCATCATTCTCTGGTCAGAGTGGATATCCAGATTTAATACATTAGATAATTTCCAAGCAGGAAGTTCAAGCTATATCGACTGGTACGTGCCTTTTTATGAGGGCGATGAGCTTACAGGTACATGCGAGGTCATAGAGACAGAATCGATGAACCCGCACAACGGAAAGGTAGTAGTAGAATTTCATGGCTACAACCAGAAAGGTGAGCACTGCTACAAGGTGGTGGATACGCTCTATATAGGAAAGACGCCTGAAGGCATAATGCAAGGCCTCCGCGACCGCGTAGTACAGCGCACAGCAGAAGTAGAAAAAGCTGAAGCCGAGCTCGCAAAGAAAAAAGCAAATCTCGAAAAATCAAAAAAGCAGCTCAGGGACGCTGAAGAAAACGGACTTTAAAAATGAAAGATACTGGTGTCTGAATGTTGATTAACACTGGCAATACCTCCGGAATGTAATACCAGTATTATACACTGTCAACTGTACATTTTTATTTGATAATTTTTGTGCATCTTTATTTTAGCATTTACACGGCAGAAGGTTCTCAAATCATCGTAAAACGCAAGAGAAAAGCAGCGTAACATACCATGTACATTACGCTGCTTTCCCTCAAAACAAGAAACTTCCTTATTCGCCCTCAACTTTGCTCTGAAGTGATTCGTTTTTATATTCTTGAGCTTCTTCAACGTACTTACGGGCGTTTTCGATGTTTGCCTGTATTTCTTCAGGCTTGAGCATGCGGACGAATGATGCGGGCATTCCCATTACGAGGGAGTTGTCGGGGATCACTGTGCCTTGCGTGACGAGGGCGCATGCGCCTATGATGCAGTTTTTGCCGATGACTGCGTGATTCATTACTACGGCGCCCATGCCTATGAGCGTGTTGTCGCCTATGGTACAGCCGTGGATAACGGCGTTGTGGCCTATAGTTACGTTTTCGCCTATTGTAACGCCTGCGCCGCTTTCAACGTGAATAACGCAGTTGTCTTGAACGTTTGAGCCGCGGCAGATGACGACAGGCTCGCGGTCGGCACGTATTACGGCGTTATACCATACGTTTGCATCATCCTGCAGAGTAACGTCGCCTCTTATTATCGCGCCTTCTGCTACATATACGTTTTTTCCGTAAACAGGTTTTTTCATAATATTTTTCATACCGCAGTTATGTTGCGCGGTGACGCGCAGCGGTCGTGCCTCCTTTATTTAAATATTTAAAAATTAATTAATCGATTAGAACTTATTCATTACAGCTTTTTAAGGTCTTCACGGACCTCTGCGAGAGTATATCCAAGTAGATTCTGACCCTGCCACTGAGCTTTGTCAAAGCGGCGCTCGTCATCCGGTCCTATGGCGATGCCCCATATCTTATCAGTAGGCTCGCACTCGGCAAGCAGCGCTCTTCCTGTCGCAAAAAGCTTCTGTTTAAGCGCTTCGTTCTGCGAGAATTTTGCGAGAAGTCCTTTGTAGACTACAAGCTGACGGCGGCCGTTCCAGTGAGCATCGTCATAATTTCTGACCTGACGCCCCAGAGCCTTTATCTCAGCAGGATCAGTCACATCAAGTACGCGCGCTGCGATTTCCTTATCGCCGAAGGTCAGTGCCTTTTCATACATCATATACTGCTCTATAGACTTAAACACGCGCCCGTCAGCCCTGAACTCGCATTCAAACCAGTTACTGAACTCAAGATTCTCCGCATTATAATTATCAAAAAATACAACATCAGCCATATCAAGGTCTCCTTCACATCATAAAACAACCGACCGCCACCCCAAAAGCCGCAAACGGAATTAATAACATAAATTACAGCCCAAATTATAAGCCAACACCCACACCCCCGTCAAACCCCGCCCGCAAAAAAAACGATAGTATTTTTTAAGAAAGCATGGTAGAATATGGGAAATGAAAACTGCACTTTTTATAACGTAGCGCGTAAAGCAGAAAAAGTCAGCAAATTATCAGTAAGACTAAAAAGCTGACCTGAAGGAGCAGAAAAGGTCAGCAAAGCGGCAATCAGGCTAAAATGCTGGACTAATTGCAATAAAATATACTTTATTGTAATTTTTATTGATTCAAAAAGACGCCCCAAAAGCGGGCGGGCATGCAGATGAGCGCAGCATCCCATTCTGTGACCGCGAACTGAAAAATTGCACTGCAGCTAAAGCTGCGCAATTTCTGTATGAGGCCTGCGCGCCGTATCAAAGATACGGGCAGGGCTTCAAGCGACCTGCATGCCCGCCCGCCTGTATTGGCGTCCTGTATTTACAGAAAAATATACATTTCAGAAAAGGGATAAAAAATGAAAACAAAGAAAGAAGAAAAATACGAAGTCCTGAAAAAATACTTCGGCTACGACAACTACAGGACCGGCCAGGAGCTCCTGATAGACGCCGTACTCGATGGCCGGGACGTCCTCGGCATCATGCCGACAGGCGCAGGAAAATCCATCTGTTACCAGATACCCGCAGTAATGCTCCCCGGCGTCACGATAGTAATATCGCCGCTCATATCGCTGATGACAGACCAGGTACAGGCGCTCAATCAGAACGGCATAAGAGCAGCCTATGTAAACAGCTCGCTCAATGAAGCCCAGATAGCAAAAGTCCTGCGCCTCGCGTCACAGGGCGAGTACCGCATAATCTACGTCGCGCCCGAACGCCTCGAAACGCCGACATTCATGCAGTTCGCCTCAGAAGCTCCGATAACGATGATAACGGTAGACGAGGCTCATTGTATCTCACAGTGGGGACACGATTTCAGACCGAGCTATACTAAGATACGCTCCTTCATAGACATGTTCCCGCAGAGGCCGCGCGTAAACGCCTTTACAGCAACAGCGACCGACATAGTAATGGACGACATAATAAACAGCCTCGGTCTGCGCGACCCTGAAGTCCTCGTAACGGGCTTTGACAGGGAAAATCTGTATTTCGGAGTAAAGAACGTAAGGGGCGTAGCAGAAAAGGACAGAGAATTGCTTGAAATAGTCGGAAAGCACTGCAGCGCGGACGGAGTCGGCGCGTTCGCCCATGCAGCAGACGAGAGCGGTATCATATACTGCTCGACGAGAAAAAACGTAGAGGCAGTCTGCGACATGCTGTGTGAGCGCGGCTACAGCGCAGAGCGTTACCATGCGGGGCTTTCAGCGGAAGAACGCAACAAAAATCAGGATGATTTCGTATACGACAGATGCAGTATAATGGTAGCCACGAACGCGTTCGGCATGGGTATAGACAAGTCGAACGTCCGCTTTGTAGTGCATTATAACATGCCGCAGAGCATGGAAAATTACTACCAGGAGGCAGGCCGCGCCGGGCGCGATGGTGAGCCGGCAGAGTGCGTAATATTATTTTCGCCGCAGGATATAATGATAAATAAGCTGCTGATCAGCCATGCAGGCGAGGGCGAGGACAGCTCGCCCGAGGAGATAGCGGCAATAAGAGAAAACGCCGAAAAAAAGCTCACAGCCATGACGCATTACTGCCAGACGTCAGTCTGCCTGCGTGAGTACATACTGAAATATTTCGGCGAGGAGCACCCGGGAGCATGCGGAAACTGCAGCAGCTGCAACACGCAGTTCGATAAGATCGACATAACCGAAGAATGCATAAAAATAGTCCGCTGCATAAGAGACTGCCGTCAGCGCTTCGGAGCGAGCATAATAGCAGGCGTAGTCGGCGGCAGCCGCGCAGAAAAGATAACAGAGCGCGGCCTTGATGAGCTGGGATCATACGGAAGCCTGTCAAGCTACAAAAGCGGCGACATCAGAAGCATGATAACGGAGCTCGAGCTCGGCGGCTACATAAAAACGACGACGGGCGATTATCCGGTTCTTATCTTAGGCAAAAAATGCATACCTCTGGTAAAGGGTGAGGAAAGAGTTTTCATGAAAAAAGCCGTAATGAGCTCCGCAAAGCAGCCGAAAAAGAGCAAAACAGCGCTGAGCCTCGAAACAGAATCAGACAGAGAGCTCTTTGAGCGCCTGAGAAAGCTGCGCGCCGACATCGCCGCAGGCGCAGGCGTCCCGCCGTACGTAGTATTCTCCGACAAGACGCTGAAGGACATGTGCGTAAAAAAGCCGTCAGACAAGTCCTCGATGCTCGACGTTTTCGGCGTAGGCGAGAGCAAGTTCGAGAAATACGGCGAAGCGTTTCTTAACGCGCTGAATGAATAATATTAATATTAAACGAATAAAATGAAGTAAGGGGCGGCCGCCCGGCGGCCCCTCAAAAAGGCCTCACACCGACTAGCCGGCGGGCCGGCGCAAGTATGAGAACTGATGCTTTATTGTAATTTTTATTGATTCAAAAAGACGCCCCAAAAGCGGGCGGGCATGCAGATGAGCGCAGCATCCCATTCTGTGACCGCGAACTGAAAAATTGCACTGCAGCTAAAGCTGCGCAATTTCTGTATGAGGCCTGCGCGCCGTATCAAAGATACGGGCAGGGCTTCAAGCGACCTGCATGCCCGCCCGCCTGTATTGGCGTCCTGTATTTACAGAAAAATATAACTTATTAAGCATCTGCATGCTTGTATTTGTGTATATAATTACTCTATTGGTATACATTTAATCGCCAAATCGGCAAAAATCAACTAAAATAAGGTAAAAATAGATTTTAAAGGCAAAATTTATTAGCACAGTAAATGAAATAATGAAATATGTTCTTGAATTTGCGTCTGGAATAAAGGATAATAAATACGTATGTGTATTTCACTAAATTTTAATATAATCTTATTTATGAAAGAGAGTAGAAATGAAGATATCTGTTGTAGGAAGCATTAACATGGATATGGTAGTTACGGCTGCTCGTATACCTGCGAAGGGCGAGACTCTTCACGGAAGCAGCTTTGATCTGGTTCCGGGCGGAAAGGGCGCAAATCAGGCTGTGGCTATGGCAAGACTGGGCGCGGACATAGAGATGTTCGGCTGTGTAGGAAACGATCCTAACGGCGCTGCGCTTGTGGAAAATCTTGTAAAGGAAGGCGTTGCTACTGAACACATAAAGAAGGCGGACGGAGTTCCGACAGGTGTGGCGCTCATAACTGTAGGCGAAAATGACAACACTATCGTTGTAGTTGCAGGCGCGAATGGCTGTGTTGACAGAGAGTACGTGGACAGCATCGCTGACGAGCTGCTCAAGTCAGACCTCGTAGCGCTTCAGCATGAGATACCTGTCGAAACTATAGAGTACGTGGTAGACCTCTGCAATGAAAATGACATACCTGTAATGCTCAATCCGGCTCCGGCAGCTCCGCTGTCACATGAAACTATCGAAAAGATAACTTACTTAACTCCTAATGAGCACGAAGCAAAGATACTTTTTGGTGAGTCAGAAGACCTTGAAGCGCTTCTCGAGAAGTATCCTGAAAAGCTCATAATCACTCTGGGCGCTGCAGGCGTAGTTACTTGTCTGAAGTCAGGTGGCATGGTACAGGTACCGGCAAGGATCTCGCACATCGTAGATACTACGGGCGCTGGAGATACATTTAACGGCGCATTCGCTGTAAAGATGTCAGAGGGCGCTTCTACTGAGGAAGCTCTCAGATTTGCCAATATCGCTGCAGGACTTTCTATAGAAAAGTTCGGCGCGCAGGGCGGCATCCCTACACGCGAAGAAGTTATGAAGGAACTGGAGGCATAACAGGAATGAAAAAGAACGGGATCCTGAATGCTGACATTTCAAGAGTCCTTACTTATATGGGGCATACGGACCGCATCGCCATCGGTGACTGCGGTCTTCCGATACCTGATACGACA
>CAVGAH010000085.1:0-8751 GCA_963627215.1 bacterium
TTGAAGACAGGGTCAGTATTAAGATCTACAGACAGCAGGGGCATTCATTAAGGTCTATTGCAGATGCTGTCGGATGTTCTCCATCTACTGTCATGTATGAACTCAAAAGAGGCACGCCTGAACGTAATGGCGATAGGGGGCGTTTACCTTCTTACTCTGCAAAGCGTGGTCAGGCAAACTATGAAAATATTTTAAGCAGTTGCTTCGGGAAAATGATATTCCTGAACTCGATAGCTTCATAAAAGACGTGCTCCCACGCTCGGAAGATAAAGAAGCAGAGGTGCAAGTATTGAACAGTTCAATAGCTATAGATGATTATATTGAATCAAAAAATTAAAAAACATTAGTTCATTTTATGTGTACAAAACCACAATTTTGTGGTATATTCTTGATAGATTTGCGCTACGTGTGTTCGTATATCCATTATTTTCAGCTTGTATTGCGGTGTTCAAAAAAGTGATTTGGGTGACCAATAATTAAAAATAGTAGTTATAGCTCAAATTATGGAATAGATTACAAGAAATAAACTGTGAATAATGGCTGTAAAATGGAAAATGAAATTCACTGAAATTGGGGGTGAAGCAATGGCATTGGAGCAGAATAAATTCAAGCTGCACAGCGAATACAAGATGACAGGCGACCAGCCGCAGGCAGTCGAAAAGCTGGTGGACGGAATCCGCAAAGGCTTGAAGCATCAGACTTTGATGGGTGTTACAGGTTCGGGCAAAACGTTTACAATGGCAAATATTATTGAACAAGTAAACAGACCGACTTTGATAATTTCACACAACAAGACTCTCGCGGCACAGCTTTACGGGGAGTTTAAGGAGTTTTTCCCTGAAAACGCGGTAGAATATTTTGTCAGTTACTACGATTATTACCAACCGGAAGCGTACGTACCGTCAACAGATACGTATATTGAGAAGGATTCTGATATAAATCAGGAGATAGAAAAGCTTCGCCACTCGGCGACTGCGGCGCTTTTTGAGCGCCGGGACGTCATAATCGTAGCCAGCGTTTCATGCATATACGGTCTCGGTAATCCTGAGGAATACGCGCACCAGATGATATCTTTGCGTCCGGGTATGGAAAAGTCAAGGCGCGAGATAATGGAACAGTTGGTCGCAAACCAGTATACGCGAAACGATATGGCTTTTGAGCGCGGTACGTTCAGAGTGCGCGGTGATATCATAGATATCTATCCTATAGGCGCGGAGGAAGCTGTCAGAGTAGAGCTTTTCGGTGATGAGATAGACAGTATAAAGGAGCTCGACCCGCTTACAGGTGAGATAAAGGGTTCGCGCAGCCATATCGCTATATTTCCAGCATCGCATTATGTTACGTCGCGCGAGAAAACAGAGCTTGCGTGTCAGTCGATAGAGGCTGAGCTTGAGGATCGTATCACGTGGTTCAAGGGCGAGGGAAAGCTGCTTGAGGCGCAGCGTATAGAGCAGCGTACTAGGTATGACCTTGAGATGCTGCGCGAGGTCGGGACCTGTAAGGGCGTAGAAAATTATTCTCGCCATCTTAACGGTCTGCCGGCAGGCTGCCGCCCGTATACGCTTATTGATTATTTCCCTGACGACCTGTTAATACTTGTAGATGAGTCACACGCGATGCTGCCGCAGCTTCGCGGCATGTATGCAGGCGACAGGGCAAGAAAGATGTCGCTCGTTGACTACGGCTTCAGGCTGCCGTCTGCGCTCGACAACAGACCGCTTGAATTTCACGAGTTTGAGAGCCTTGTGGACCAGATAGTTTACGTGAGCGCTACTCCAAATGATTATGAACGTGAGCACAGCGGGTCTGAAAATATAGTGGAACAGGTCATCAGGCCTACAGGACTTCTCGACCCGATCATCGATGTCCGCAAGACAGAAGGTCAGATAGATGACCTCATAGGTGAGATAAATAAAGTGACCGAGCGCGGCGAGCGCGTTCTCGTCACTACGCTGACGAAAAAAATGGCGGAGAGCCTGACTGATTACCTGAAGGACGTCGGCATAAAAGTCCGTTATCTGCATTCTGAGATAGACACGCTCGAGCGTACTGAGATAATACGTGACCTGCGCATGGGCGAGTTCGACGTTCTTGTCGGAATAAACCTGCTGCGTGAAGGCCTTGATATCCCTGAGGTCTCGCTTGTAGCGATACTCGATGCAGACAAGCAGGGCTTCCTCAGAAACGAGACGTCGCTCATACAGACGATAGGAAGAGCCGCGCGTAATGCCGAGGGTAGGGTAATAATGTACGCTGATTCCATCAGCCCGCAGATGCAATCGGCTATAGATATCACGGAACGCAGGCGTGAGATACAGGATGCGTATAATAAAGAGCACGGTATAACGCCAAAGACAGTAAAGAAATCGGTAAGACCTAAGCTTGAAGCGACTGCTGCAGTCGATAACGACGATTTCTTTGCAACAGACGTAAAGCCTGCAGAAATGACAAAGAAGGAGCTTAAGTCATATATAGAAAAGCTTGAAACGGAAATGAAGGCAGCTGCTGCAGCATTACAGTTCGAGCAGGCGGCGAAGCTGCGTGACGTTATCTTTGACCTCAGAGTCAGGCTTTAACGCCGGGGCTCCGGCGCACTGCTGAGTGCATTTGTTTAATCTAAGAATATTTATTTTGAATATTACAGAGTAAAAATCAATAATTTAAATATTATTTGCTTAATGGAGATAAAATGGCAGGAAAGAATATAATAGTCAAGGGAGCGAATGAAAACAATCTTAAAAAGATAGATGTAGAGATCCCAAGAGACAAAATGGTAGTGATAACAGGCCTTTCAGGCTCCGGAAAGTCAACTCTGGCGTTCGATACGATATACGCAGAGGGTCAGAGACGCTATATGGAGAGCGTTTCTGCTTATGCCAGACAGTTCCTGGGTCAGATGGAAAAGCCTGATGTTGAATATATAGAAGGACTGTCGCCGGCTATATCTATAGACCAGAAGACGACTGCGAAAAACCCGCGTTCCATAGTAGGAACTGTAACAGAGATATATGATTATCTGCGTCTGATGTACGCAAGGATAGGCGTGCCTCACTGCCCTGTCTGCGGGCGCGAGATAACGAGCCAGTCGGTAGACCAGATAGTTGACTGCATCATGGAATATCCTGAGAGAACTAAAATAATGGTGATCGCGCCTGTCATAAGGCAGCAGAAGGGCGAGCATAAGAAGGTGCTTGAGCGCATAAAAAAGGACGGCTATGTGCGCATACGCGTAGACGGTCAGATGTACAATCTTTCGGAGGATGAGATAAGCCTTGAAAAGACGTTCAAACACGATATAGATATCATAATAGACCGTGTCGTAGTAAAGCCCGGCGCTGAGGGCAGACTTGCAGAGGCGGTGGAGCTTGCGATAGATGAAGGCGATGGTCTGGCGATGATAAATTACCAGGTACCTGACGGCGAACCGCAGGATAGGCTTTTCAGCACGAAGCTCGCATGCCCGGAGCACGGAGTAAGCATAAGTGAAATGGAGCCGAGAACGTTCTCATTCAACAGTCCGTTCGGAGCATGCCCTGATTGCAACGGACTGGGGTTCATACAGAGAGTAGACCCTGACATTCTGATAGAAAATCCGTCTCTCAGCCTGCTCGACGGCGCGCTTGGAAGGTCGTTCAATATGTTTGATGAAATGTCATATTATTCCAAGTCAACACAGGCGCTCGCTGATGACCTCGGCGTTGACCTGCACACGCCTTATGAGGAGCTTCCTGAGATATTCAGGCAGGAGCTCATGTACGGAACTGACGGACGAAAGATAGATTATGAATATACAAACAGGAGCGGCACTATGCACACGCAGCGCAGCCAGCGCTACGAGGGCATCGTAAATAATCTTGAAAGACGTTACAAAGAGACAGGTTCGGAGTTTATAAAGGAAAAAATAGAAAAATTTATGAGCAACAACCCTTGCCCTGTCTGCAAGGGCGAGCGCCTCAGATCGGAAGTGCTCGCAGTAACTGTAAATGGCGTAAATATAATGCAGTTCTGTCATATGGCTGTGCGCGACTCCCTTGCATTTGTAGAAAATCTTGTGCTTACAGAAAAGGAACAGCTCATAGCTTATCAGATAATAAAAGAAATAAAGGCAAGGCTGAAGTTCCTGGTCGATGTAGGTCTGGATTACCTGACACTTTCTCGCGCATCGGCTACGCTTTCTGGCGGTGAGGCGCAGCGTATCAGACTTGCTACTCAGATAGGCTCAGGCCTCATGGGCGTGCTTTATATACTTGACGAGCCGAGTATCGGTCTGCATCAGAAGGACAACGACAAGCTGCTCGCTACGCTCAGACACCTGACAGATATAGGAAATACGCTGCTTATAGTAGAGCACGATGAAGATACGATGTACGCAGCCGACCATATAATAGATATTGGTCCGGGCGCCGGAATACACGGCGGTGAGGTAGTCGCTACAGGTACTGTCGAGGATATAAAGGCGTGCAAGGAGTCACTGACCGGCCAGTATCTCAGCGGAGCTAAAAAGATAGTAGTTCCTGCAACGAGAAGAAAAGGAAACGGCAAGTATATAAAGGTAAAGGGTGCAAAGCAGAATAACCTGCAGAATATAAATGTTGATTTTCCGCTCGGAGTGTTCAACTGCGTCACAGGCGTTTCAGGCTCAGGAAAGAGCAGTCTTGTAAATGAAGTGCTTGCAAAGAACGTAGCTGCAATAGTAAATCGTTCTAAGGTAAAGCCGGGAAACTGCAAGTCTATAAACGGTATAGACAATATAGACAAGATAATAATAATAGACCAGTCGCCTATAGGCAGGACTCCGAGGTCGAATCCTGCGACCTATACAGGCGTATTCACTCATATACGCGACCTTTTCGCGCAGACGCAGGAAGCGAAGCTAAAGGGCTACGGTAAGGGACGTTTCAGCTTTAATGTAAAGGGAGGACGATGCGAAGCGTGCAGCGGTGACGGTATAATTAAAATAGAAATGAATTTCCTGCCGGACGTCTACGTCCCATGCGAGGTCTGCAAGGGCAAGCGCTACAACCGCGAAACTCTTGAAGTAAAATACAAGGGTAAAAGCATTTATGACGTACTCGACATGAATATAGAAGAAGCACTCAAATTCTTTGAAAATATACCGGCTATAACGCGCCAGCTCCAGACGCTTTACGATGTAGGCCTTGATTATATAAAGCTCGGCCAGCCGTCAACGCAGCTTTCGGGCGGTGAGGCGCAGCGTATAAAGCTCGCGTCTGAGCTTTCGAAGCGCATGACGGGAAAGACGCTTTACGTGCTCGACGAGCCGACTACAGGACTTCACTTTGCAGATGTAGACAGGCTCCTTCAGGTGCTTCAGAGGCTTGTTGATGCAGGAAACACTCTTGTAGTAATAGAGCATAATCTTGATGTGATAAAGTGCGCCGATAATATAATAGACCTCGGACCTGACGGCGGCGATAAGGGTGGAACTGTTGTAGTGACAGGTACTCCTGAGGAGGTCGCAGCCTGCGATGAGTCATATACAGGCAAGTATCTCAGGAAGCTGCTCTAAGTATCATAAAAATAATAATCTTTTATTCAAAAACAGGAAAAGTAAAACTATATGAATAGCTTATATTTTCCTGTTTATCATATTGTATTAATAATACAATATGATAAATCTGATGTATTTATTGACATATCGGGATAATCTGTATATCCTATTATTTAACATGCGTTTCTATAATATTTACATGTGTCTTTACATATGAACAGATATGTGTAAGATTACTGATTTTGTGGGCGCGCCGGGCGCGCGGAAGTATGTTATTCATTAATTGCCGAAGCAGAGTCAGTAAGGGAAAATGCAAAATTTATCGATGCGTAAAAACAGGAGAATTTAATTAAAATGGAAAGTATTTCAAGCAGACAGATACTGAATCATACTCTGCTCACAGATTTTTATGAGCTTACTATGGCGAACGGCTATTATGAGCTGGGGAAGAGCGAGGAAATAGGATATTATGACATGTTCTTCAGAAAGGTCCCTGACGAGGGCGGCTTCGCTATAATGGCAGGACTGGAGCAGCTGATAACATACATGCAGAATCTTAAATTTACGGAAGAGGATATAGAATATCTGCGCCGTAAGGGCGGATTCAGCGAGGGATTCCTTGAATATCTCAGAGATTTTGAGTTCGCATGCGATGTATGGGCTGTGCCTGAGGGTACGCCTGTCTTCCCATATGAACCGCTCGTGACTGTAAGAGGTCCGCTAATCCAGGCTCAGATAATGGAAACGTTCCTGCTGCTGACGATAAATCATCAGACGCTCATAGCGACAAAGACTAATCGCATGGTGAGAGCAGCTAACGGACGTGGGATCATGGAATTCGGTTCAAGAAGAGCGCAGGGCGCGTCTGCTGCAATACTTGGCGCGAGAGCTGCATATATAGGCGGAGCGATAGGCACTGCCTGCACGAGCGCTGAGAGGGATTTCGGCATACCGGCTCTCGGAACTATGGCGCACAGCTGGGTACAGAGCTTTGACTCAGAATACGAAGCGTTCTCAAAGTTTGCAGATCTTTATCCTGATAACTGCGTTCTGCTCATAGATACTTACGATGTATTAAAATCAGGCCTGCCTAACGCTATCCGTGTATTTAAGGAAAAGGATCCGCCGCGCAAGGGCGTAAGGATAGACAGCGGAGATATGACATACCTGTCGCGCCAGGCGCGAAAGATACTCGATGAAGCAGGTCTGACTGACTGCAGCGTCGTTGCATCAAATTCATTTGATGAATATCTTATCCGCAGCGTTGTAAACGAAGGCGCATGCATCGATTCGTTCGGTGTCGGCGAAAGATTGATAACTGCAAAATCTCAGCCTGTTTTCGGCGGGGTTTACAAGCTCGTAGGTCTTGAAGATAAAGAAGGAAATATAACTCCGAAGATAAAGGTAAGCGAAAATCTCGAAAAGATAACGAATCCCGGATACAAGAAGCTGTATAGATTCATCGACAGAAAATCAGGAAAGATGCTGGCAGATGTCATCGCAATGGCAGATGAAGAAATGCCTGTAGGTGAGGGCGGCGCTCCGTACGAGATATTCGACCCGGAACACGTATGGAAGAGAAAGCTTCTGACTGACTACAGATGCGAGGAGCTTCAGGTACAGATATTCGAGAAGGGCAAGCTCGTTTATGATGCCCCTGACCTTGAAGCTATAAAGGCGTTCTGCAAGGAGCAGGTCGAGCTGCTGTGGAGCGAGATAAAGAGATTCGAAAATCCGCACAGATATTATGTAGACCTTTCGCAGAAGCTCTGGGAGCTCAAGAACAGTCTGCTCATATCGCACGGCAAGCAGAATCTTATACCTTCTTCTGAGCATTAATAAAAAACGACGGCCCGCAGCTCATAAAGAGCGCGGGTCGTTTTTTCGTATTTTGATATTGAATTTTTAACTTAGATGATCTGCTCAGACACGCTGATTAAAGCATCTTTCTGATCCATCCTTCAGGAGCTTCAAGTCTGCCCATCTGGATGCCTGTAAGAGTCTCGTACAGCTTCTGAGTAACAGGACCCATCTTTTCCATACCTGCAGGGAATACGATCTCCTTGCCATGGTCAACGATCTTGCCTACAGGAGAGATAACTGCAGCAGTGCCGCAGAGTCCGCATTCAGCGAAATCCTTAACTTCGTCGAAGTAAACTTCTCTTTCCTCAACTTCGAGGCCGAGGTAATCCTTAGCAACTGCGATCAGTGAACGACGAGTGATAGAAGGCAGGATGCTGTCTGACTTAGGTGTAACTACCTTGTTGTCCTTAGTAACGAAGATGAAGTTAGCGCCGCCTGTTTCCTCTACCTTTGTACGAGTAGCAGCGTCGAGGTACATGTTTTCATCATAACCTTCAGCATGAGCAGTTACGATAGCGTGAAGGCTCATTGCGTAGTTCAGACCTGCCTTGATGTTGCCTGTTCCGTGAGGCGCAGCTCTGTCGAAATCACTTACCTTGATAGTGATAGGCTTAGCGCCGTCCTTGAAGTAAGGACCTACAGGAGTGCAGAGGATTCTAAACTGGTACTCATCAGCAGGCTTTACGCCGATAACTGATGAGCTTCCGAAGATGTAAGGTCTGATATATAAAGTAGCGCCTGAACCGTAAGGCGGTACGTAAGCTGCGTTAGCCTTGACTACCTGATCGAGAGCATCGAGGAACTTTTCTGTAGAAACTACAGGAATCTCAAGTCTCGCAGCTGACTGCTGAAGTCTTTCAGCGTTGAGGTCAGGTCTGAAAGTAACGATATGACCGTCCTCAGTAGTGTAAGCCTTGAGACCTTCAAATACAGTCTGAGCGTACTGAAGAACGCCTGCGCACTCGCTGAGTGTGATAGTGTGGTCGCTTGTAAGACCGCCCTCGTCCCATGCTCCGTCCTTGTAATTTGAAACGTAGCTCTTATCTACAGGCATATAAGTGAAAGATAAGTTTTCCCAGTCGATGTTTTTCTTTTCCATTGTTATATCAACTCCTTCTGTATAAATAAAAAATTATTTACATAAATTAACAGAAATCGCCTGCCGAATGATAACGGCACGAATAATTTCCGCATCCCTGCGGGCGCCCGGCGCCCCGACAAAGGTTGTAAACATTATAAGTCTGTAAATTTACAGTGTCAAGGAAAGCAGCAGCTTATTATGCAAATATCATGCTTTTTAGTAAATTCCGGGACGCCTTTATGTTGCCTGCGAAATATACGTAACGCTCCGTGGTGTAGGGAATTTCAACTACGCT
>CAVGAH010000086.1:0-8721 GCA_963627215.1 bacterium
CGCGTACTTTGTCTACGAATATCGCATACTCCTCAAGCGTGCGGCATGCTGACATTATTTCTTTGTTGTGGCCGTAATTTATGTTCAGCATCACTGCCGTAAACTCAATGCCTGTATCTTCTCCCGGATGCATGAATGCGTCCGACAGTTTGAGCTCCATGCGCTCGGGCATATTCTTTTCACCATTATATAATACGAAGTAGCGCGGTGTCGGTATTTTTGTCAGATTTTCCGAAAAGATATTGATCCCGTGCTGTTCTATGTATTTTTCGTAAAGCTTTGCTATATATATCATCCCGCGCAGCGGCATGTTTGGGTTGTACGTGCTCTGATGCTCAAATAAATTCATATGCGCGTCTACTATGCACGATACGTCATTTTTGCGTCCCATGTAGATAACGTCCTCGATTGTATTGATTTCAAGCTCATTCACGTCGGTACAATCTCTGCCGTTAAGAGCGTTATACAATGACATAAGGCTCTGCTTGTTTTCCGGGTCGCCGAAAAGCTTTACGAACAGTCTGTCCTTATGCTCCCGTCTCACATTTTTGTTACTTCTCGTTTTTATGCTTCTAATGCCTGTTTTCTTTTTTATCGTTTTGTTCTTCATCTCCATCCTTTCTCTTTTGCCGCCGCATGAGGCAGCAGCCGCCCTTTTGAAGCCTGCACTCCGATCATGACAGACTGAAAAATAAATGCTTTCTATTTATTATATATATTAACATTTATTAACATTTATTCTTTTCTATACCATACACTATTTCAGAGCATTATTCAACTATTTTATTTCATATTTTACAATTATTTAAATCAGCATTTTATCGGTCATTTATTTGCCTCATCCTGTTAGTGCGGTGACGCACGCTCCTGTATGACCTTATTCATTGCATAAAAAATTCCGGCATATTCGCGAGGCGACTGTGTCGGCGTGTTTTGCCGTTTGAGTCGTTCCGCATTTATGCCGGAGCTGTTTATTATTTACATTATGCTATATTTCGTTTTGTACAAATTAGAGCCCGTGATGCTTTTTCTGGTAATCCTTTACCAGCTTTACGACTGTTCCCGACAGGAGGAAGAGCGCGATAAGGTTCGGGATGACCATGAAGCCGTTGCATGTGTCTGCGATATCCCACATGAGGCCGAGATCTGCAGTCGCGCCTACGATGGCTACGAGTGAGTAAACTACCATGAACGGGCGGTTTGCCTTTGAACCGAGAAGGAACTCGAGGCAGCGCGTTCCGTAAAGTCCCCAGCCGAGTATAGTCGAGAATGCGAAGCAGCACATCGCAACCGCGGTGAGTACAGTTACCCAGCCGCCGTATGTAGCTGTAAAGCCGCTGATAGTCAGCTCCGCGCCCGCAGCCTGTCCGTAATTTACGCTTACGCTGCTTGTGAGTATTACGAGCGCTGTCATAGTGCAGACAACGATAGTGTCCATAAATACTTCAAATACGCCGAAAAAGCCCTGCTGTACAGGATCCTTAGTATCAGAAGCGGCATGCGCTATAGAGCCTGTACCGAGACCCGCTTCGTTTGAGAATATACCTCTTGAAACGCCCTTTTTCATGCTCAGAAACATGCTTCCCACGACGCCGCCTGTAACGCCTGACGGAGTGAACGCTCCGCGGATTATATCCGCAAAAACGCCCGGAACGGCCTTTATGTTCAGGACTATAACGCCTACTGAAAGCACTATGTAAAGCAGCGCCATAAACGGTATGAGCTTTTCTGTAACGCTTCCGATACGCTTCAGACCGCCTATCAGAACGAGCCCGATAAGTATCGCTATGATGATGCCTATGATAAGGTTCACAGTTCCGAGACCTGACGCATCCTCAACTGCCCCGAAGTTTATGAGCACCGAGTCGATAGCCGCAGTTATCGTGTTTACCTGAGTAGCGTTGCCCGTTCCGAATACAGTCAGAACGCCGAGCACCGCATATATATACGCAAGAAAGTGCCAGTTTTTTCCAAGACCATTCTTAATGTAATACATCGGTCCGCCGACCCAGTCGCCTTCGGAATTCTTTTCGCGGAAGTGTACCGCCAGCGTTACTTCCGAAAATTTAGTACACATTCCGAGCAGCGCGCTGCACCACATCCAGAATACCGCGCCCGGACCGCCTATAGCGATAGCGCCCGCAACGCCTGCGATGTTTCCTGTTCCGATAGTTCCCGCAAGCGCCGTACACACAGCCTGAAACGGCGTTACAGAGCCTTCCGCTGCCTCGCCCTTGTGGAACATCCTTCCTATAGTTACTTTTATAGCATGAACGAACTCCCTTATCTGTATGAAATTCGTCCTGACGCTCAGCCAGATGCCGACGCCGATAATGCATACCATCGCCGGAACGCCCCATATGAAGCCGTTCAGCGCGGAGTTTATGCTTGCAATAGTTTCTGTCATAATTCCTTTAACCTGCTCTCATTATAAATTTCTGTCCGATAATATAAATATTAAAAATATGCCGTTCTGAATAATAAATAACAACTAATTAAAAATCAAACCTTGCGGCCGCCCGCGGCCAGACAGCTCCGCAGGAAGAAACGCCGTATCATGCAGACAATATAACATAAAATATTGTACGAACATTAAAACAGCAACGTTACTATGATAACACAGTAACGTTGCTTTGAAACTCAAATATTTATCGTTTTAAACTATCAAAACAGTGATTTTTTCTGTTTGAGCATTAAATTCAGAAACTATTTTTGTTGTCATACATGGCACTTTTCAGGGATACCGATATCGGCGAGTATTATCTCGCCGCAAAGTGCGATCGACTCGGGAATATCATGCAGCTTTTTGTAAGAATCAAAAGCGAATGTTACATCGGCGCGTACCGCACCCGGCGCTGTTTCGCCTGTATCTGCGTTTATGCCGCTCGGCAGGTCGAGAGCTGCGATCGGCGCGCCGATGGCGTTCATCATGGCGCATGCTTTGGCGCCCGACTCTCGCAAAGCGCCATGGAATCCTGTGCCGTACAGCGCATCTACCGTTACGTCCGCGCTGATGTCGGGCCGCCGGGCGGCCGCAGGTCTTTCGGATTCATTTATATTTGATTCGTTCAAATTATTAATATCTGTCACCGTAACATTGGGATCATCTTTTATACGCTCAAAATTCAGCAGCGCATCGCGGGTGACCGGGCGGCCCTCTGCGAGTATCAGCGTTATCTTCAGACCGTCAGCCGCGGCAAGGCGCGCTATGACAGACCCATCGCCGCCGTTATTGCCCTTGCCGATAAAAACGGCGAGGCTGCGCGCTTCCGGATAGCGCTCTCTTATGCCTTGATAAGCCGCCGTTCCTGCGTTTTCCATCATCTGCGGGTACGGCATGCCCCGCTCGAACGCGTTTTTTTCTATCTGCTTCATCTGAGCAGCTGTTACTGTATGCATGTTTTTCTCTGTACAGCTTTTGTCTCCTGTCGCAACCGATGTATCAGCGCCGGTAACGATCATCGGCAGCACACTGTCGGCTATCTCAGAAAATTTCTTTATAGCCTGCACCGTGCCGTCATCAGGATGCGCCCCGATGAATTTTTCCATCCATATCATATTATACCAGCGCCCGAATTTATACCCACAGTGCCTGAACTCGCCCACGAGCCTGTAGCCCATGTACTCGTGGAATTTCGAGCTGTCGCACGTCAAGTACTCGTCATCGACTCCGTTTTCAGGGTAGCCTATGCAGGCCTCAACATTCAGTACCCCCTGAGCGTCAAGCGCTTTTTCGAGCGCCTCGTAAAGCGCAGTTCCCACCCCGCCGCGCTTTTTCGCGCGGTCTACATAAACGGTAGTCTCAACAGCCCAGTCATAAGCCGCGCGCTCCTTGAACTGTCCGGCGTAAGAATATCCGACAATAACTCCGTCCGACTCTGCGACTATATACGGATACGTTTCAAGCGTATGCTCTATCCTGCCGCGAAACTCCTCTTCAGACGGTATATCATACTCAAACGTTATCGCCGTATCAGTCACATAAGGCGCATATATCGCGAGCAGCGCCGCAGCGTCATCGGGTGTAGCCGCGCGCAGCTTCAGTCCGCCGTTTTTTCCATCTTTAATTCTATTTTCCATCACAATAATACCCTCTTTCAAAAAGGACGCTCCGCACGCGCCGCTCCGTACCGGGCTGCAGGCAGCCGCAGTATTCGGATCGTATTGCATGCAAAACGCCCTGTATATTTCAATTATTAATTTTTTAAGAATTCAAAACATTCTTTATAGCGTCAAGCAGCTCGCCATACTCCTCAAACGCAGGCAGATCAGGATTATCCTTCTTTATCTGTTCTGTGCTCTTGAAGAGGAAGCCTGCCTTGCTCGCTCTTATCATTCCAAGGTCGTTGTGGCTGTCGCCGCTCGCGATGGTCTCATAGCCTATAGACTGCAGTGCTTTTACAGTAGTGTACTTCGACTGCTCAACGCGCATCCTGTAGCCTGTTATCTCGCCGTCGTCAGCGACCTCGAGCGTGTTGCAGAATATAGTCGGCATGCCCAGCTTTTTCATGAGTGGGCCTGCGAACTGCTCAAACGTATCGCTCAGGATTATTACCTGGCACATGGAACGAAGCTCATCAAGAAATTCCTTCGCGCCCGGCATCGGGTCTATAGTCGCTATAGTTTCCTGTATTTCTTTTAAGCCGAGTCCGTGCTCCTTAAGTATGTCGAGCCTGTATTTCATCAGCTTGTCATAGTCGGGCTCGTCGCGCGTAGTTTTCTTCAGCTCCGGTATTCCAGTCGCTTCAGCGAATGCTATCCATATCTCAGGCACGAGTACGCCTTCCATGTCGAGGCATGTTATATACATAATATTTTCCTCCATTAAAGATTCTTGCCTGTAAGCAGCTCATAAGCCTGCAGGTACTTGCCTATAGTCTTGTCAACGATGTCCTGAGGAAGCTCCCAGTCGTGGTCGTTAGCCTTGAGCCAGTCGCGAGCGAACTGCTTGTCGAATGAAGGCTGACCGTGACCTGGCTCATAGCCCTCTGCAGGCCAGAAGCGTGAGCTGTCAGGAGTGAGCATCTCGTCGCCCAGAACGATATTTCCGTTCTCGTCGAGACCGAATTCAAACTTAGTGTCTGCAATTATGATGCCCTTGCTGAGCGCGTATTCAGCGCATTTCTTGTATAAAGCGATAGTGTAGTCGCGCAGCTTTTCAGCGTATTCAGCGCCCTTTCCAGGAAAACGCTTTTCAAGATAATCAACGCTCTGCTCATAAGAAATATTCTCATCGTGGTCGCCGATCTCAGCCTTTGTAGACGGCGTATAGATAGGCTCAGGCAGCTTGTCTGATTCCTTCAGGCCTTCTGGCAGCTTTATGCCGCATACCTCGCCTGTCCTTTTGTAGCTCTCCCAGCCGCTTCCTGTTATGTAGCCGCGAACGATGCACTCTACAGGGAGCATTTCAAGCTTTCTGCAAAGCATGCTGTTTCCGTCGAAGCGCGGCTGCTGGAAAAATTTCGGCATGTCTTTTACGTCTACTGATATCATATGGTTAGGAATAAGATCCTGAGTAAGGTCGAACCAGAACTTTGACATCTGAGTGAGCACAGTACCCTTCTTTGTTACCTGATTCTTAAGGATAACGTCGAAGCAGCTTATCCTGTCTGTTGCTACCATGATGAGCGTATCGCCGTTGTCGTAGATTTCTCTTACCTTGCCTTCTTTAATAGGCTTCATTTCCTGCATTTTTTCTACCTCTTTGTCCTCTTTTGCCTTTATTTTACAAATTCATCCAAACTGCCGCGCATTCGGGCAGTAATTGATACCATTTTACATTTCTGATGCAATTTTGTATACATTTTTCTTGTTCTAATTATGTTTTTTTAACCTTATTAAAAAACTACCTGCAAAAGCACCATATAAAGCACCGTGCCGCCGAGTATCGACAGCAGAGTATTATGCTTAAATTTATGCAGCGCGACAACAGCCGCCACCGATATAAACTCCGGCAGCCCGTGATCTCCCGAAAGCGGCGTTACCCCCTTCAGACAGTAAACAACGAGCATTCCCATTATCGCATACGGAAGGACCTCGCCAAGATACAGCACAGCCGCAGGCGTGTGATTTCTGAATACGACGAACGGTGCGAATCTTATAGCCATAGTCACAGCCGCAGCCACGGCTACTATAAGTAATGCATGAATATTACCTGACATCGGCTGCACCTCCTTCGGCCTTCGCTTTCCGCGCGCCCGGCGCGCCCACATTTATTTCATCATTCATTCGTTCAGCCTCGCGCTCGACAGGATCGGCTTTTTCCATACGTCCTTCCAGGAACCCGCGCCCGATGAACATAGCGGCCGCTATGCCTGTCATCGTTGGTATCAGGAAGTTTGACGCGCCGAATATGATAAGGCATATAGCAGATATTGCCACTCCGCATATTGCCGGGATGTGTGAGCCTGCCTTTTCCCACTGTTCTACGAATATTACGGTAAACAACGCTGTCATCGAAAAATCTATGCCCGCAGTGTTGAACGTTATGGCGCTGCCTATGAGCGCGCCCGCAATGCTGCCCGCTATCCAGTAAAACTGGTCGAATGCAGATACGAGCAGATAATACATCCTTCTGTCAACGTCCTCCGGCAGATCAGGTGAGCATACGAGCGAAAATGTCTCGTCAGTCAGTGCGAATATCAGATAAGGCTTGGACGCTCCCGCGTCCTTGTATTTTTCTATCATCGTAATGCCGTAAAATAGATGGCGTATGTTTACCATAAGCGTCATGAGAGCAGTCGCTATCAGTGACGCTCCCGCTGTCAGCAGGTTTACCGTAACGTACTGCATCGAGCCTGCATATATCGCAAAGCTCATGAGCAGCGCCCACAGCCACGAGTAGCCAGCGCTCTGCAGCAGTATGCCGAAGCCCATGCCGAGCACTATGTAGCCTGCCATTACAGGTACGGATGCCTTAAACGAGTATCTTACATTAAGACCTATGTCAAGGCCTATGTCAAGGCCTATGTCAAGGCCTATGTCAAGGCCTATGTTCTTTTTTCCCTGTGGTTCGGGTCGTTTTAAATTTTCTGTCGTGCTTTCCTTTTCCATTTCTTTTCGTTCTTTTCTCTGATTGTTTTCAGTTCAATTCCTGATTATTTCATAATTCGATTTTTTAATTTTATAAATATAGGACGCCTTTTGTTGCCTGCGAAATATATGTGACGCTCCGTGTGTAGGAACTTCAGCTACGCTTACCCGTATATTCTCCGGCAGTATACTGCGTCTTGTTGTATCTTTAAAAGATTATAATAAAGTATATACATTTCCATTACTGTATAATGCTGTTTTTTATTCCTGCATATGATACACGCCAGTTGTTGAAGCGGCGGTCTATTATCCTCTTCATGTTCTGGTAGTATTCCTCGGTATAAGGCACGAAAAGATACGGTTCGTCCTGGAACTCGCCTGATTCAAACCTTTCGCGTCCATAATGGTTTATGACGTATTCCTCTGCGTAGTCGTCAACGTCAGACGGGTATCCTCCGTTCTGATCGTGCGCATAGTAATATTCTGTAAACGCAGCTCCTGTCTCGTCGAAATACGGTGTTATCATACATCCGCGTATATCCTCGCTGTCTCTTATGAATGCCCTCAGGTCTATGCTTGATGCTGCACCGTTCTCCTTTATATCGTTAATGACATTCACATGCCTGAAGAAAAACGGACCGCTCATCAGATCGTTTTCCATGCACCAGCGCATGTATATTGCCAGATGACTGTACGCATTCAGCTCATCTACAGGTATCTTCTTTTTTCGCAGAGAATCTACATGCCACTCCGCATCATCTATTATCATTTCGTGAAAGGGTATGTTTTCAAGCTCCTTAAGGTCAGTGATGCCTGCCATTTCAAGCAGCTCGTCAAAGTCTGACATCGCCTTTGCTTCGTTTATGATCTCGGTCATGTCGTCTGCCTCGTTCCAGTCGGCGCATCCATCAGGGCGCTTTATGTCTACGACGTGTGAAACGTCAGCGAGTGCATATGTAATGAGCGCATCTGCGCCGTACATTCTCTTGAAATCCATTTCCTTTTTATATATAGGTATCAAATGGTAAAAATTAATTTCTTCGCCGTTTGGAAGTCTGCAGACTGCTGCTTCCTCGTTTATGTCATTCACTCCGCACTGCGGCGATACGAGAAGCGAGCCGCACAGGTCTGTACCCGGTGCGAGTGAGCCGCCGTTGTCTATGGTATGGCCCCAGCCAAGCCATGTGCCGCATTCTATCGGCAGTCGTGCTGCCATCTTGAGAAGCTTCATCGGCCAGTACCACTGTTCTTCTTCGCTTACTATCTTCCAGTCGGGAGGGAGAGTTATCATGAGTTCAGCGCGCTCAAGTCCTCCGTCTGAGAGGTCGCCCGGTACGTTCATTGCGTGTGCGCCCATTCCGAGCGTCACGAGCGTATAGTAATCGCGCCCGTGCGCAGGCGGTATTACGCATATGTCAACGTGGATGTCGGGAGACATCACTTCGTGAAATACATTTGGAAATTCTCCGAAATATTCTTTTATATGTTCTTCCAGGGCGATAAGCTCTTCGTCTGTGTAGAGCTCTGTCGCGTATTCTTCTATGCTGTTTATAAATTTCTCGTTTATCATGTATCTTCTACCCCGTTATATATTTATACTTTTTCGTAAATTCAGGACGCCAATATAGGCGGGCGGGCATGCAGGTCGCTCCGCGGTCACAGAATGGGATGCTGCGTGCAGTCTCGGTT
>CAVGAH010000087.1:0-8627 GCA_963627215.1 bacterium
AGCGCCGAAGATACTTGGCGGGAGGCTGCCTGGGAAAATAGGACATTGCCGGTTTTACTAAAAAGCAGAGTGTGTAAGCACTCTGCTTTTTTATGTGGTTTTATGGGTGCGCGGGCGCACGGAATGTATGTAAAGTTATACAGAAAAGTTTGAATGGTTATGGAATTAACTTGAAAGTTACATTTGCGGATGATAAAATATAAAGTAAAGTAATTTTATAGATAGACGGAGGTATGATATGGGAACTGATTCGCCGTTATGTATAAATATGCTGGGTGAATTCACTTTGAAGTATGGGGACAATGTGATCAGCGATCAGGAGGGGCGTTCCAAGAAGCTGTGGCTTCTCATCGAGTATCTTGTGACGTTCAGGGGTAAGGAAATATCTCAGAATGACCTTATAGATCTGCTGTGGCCTGATGAGAGTAACGGAAATCCTGCAAATACACTTAAAACCCTTGTTCACCGCGCAAGGACGATGGTTGCGGGGCTGGAGTATGAAAATACTAAAAATATTATAATTTACAGGCGCGGAACGTATGCATGGAATGACAAGCTCAATATGGTCATAGATCTGGATGTTTTCGAGGAAAATATTCAGAATGCTGCCCATAAGGATATAAGCATTGAACAGAAGCTTGACTATCTTTTTAATGCTATCGCTATTTATAAAGGAGATTTTCTGCCGAAGATAGAAATGGAAACATGGGCGGTCCCTATCTCTACATATTATCACTCATTGTACATAAAGGCGGTTCATGAGGCTATAGATATACTTGTAAGCATCAAGAACTGGGATGAGATAGTGTCTATATGTCGGAAAGCTACGGAAATAGACCAGTACGATGAGATGCTTCATTATCATCTTATACAGGCGCTTGTAAACACTAAGAATCAGCAGCTGGCAAAGAGTCATTATGAGGCTGTTAAGAAGATGTTCTATGAAAAGTTCGGCGTGGCGCCTTCGGCAGAGTTCAGCGCGCTTTACAAGCAGGTAGTAAGGACTTTGCATCAGACAGAAATGGATCTGAATGCCATAAGGGATACTCTTAATGAAAGTGAGCATGAGACAGGCGCGTTTTACTGTGAGTTTGAGGTATTTAAGGAAATATATCAGCTTGATGTCAGAAATTCTGCGCGTACAGGGCAGTCTGTGTTCCTGGGGCTTATAACTGTTACTGACGGCAACGGTGAAAAGCCGGAGCAGTGCGTTCTCAATAATGCTATGGGCAAGCTGCTGCTGACAGTTAATGAATCGCTCAGACGTGGGGATGTTTATACACGTTACAGCGTTTCACAGTATATAATAATGCTTCATACGCTCACAATGGAAAATGCCGAAATGGTCATTGAGAGGATAATAAAACGTTTTTATCGTGAATATCCTAAACTGGCAATAAAGCTTGAATATGCTACTATTCCTATTGAAACGGTTATTTAAATAATTTCCGAAGCCTATGTCACGCTATAGGAAAATGGATAATGTAACGGAGCTTAATTTGCAGAAAACATCGTACAGGGATAAGGCAGAGTTCCACGTGCGTGAAACAGAAAATGAAAGAATGCATTAATATGCTCGAATAATGCAAAAATGATACAAAAATACGACTGTCGTTTCAAGAGGCAGTCTTTTTTATTGCCTTATTACTTGTATAGGAAATATTGCTTTGTGATATTGAGGTTCATACTGAGTAAAAGAGAATAGATGAAAAAAGCCTTTGTGTAATTGATACACAAAGGCTTTGGTATGGTGCTCGTGGGGAGAATCGAACTCTCGACGCACGGTTTAGGAAACCGACGCTCTATCCGCTGAGCTACACGAGCATGACCGGCAAAATATCGCCGGAGATTATATTAACACATTTTCGCTGATTACTCAATTAAAATTTTTGGACCATGCAGAGTTGTAATATCGATCTGTTACATTGGTACGCTTGGGATGCTGAAAACATTCGGAATGATGCCGGAATCTATCAGGAATACGCATACCATCGATGAACTGACCTGATCGAGTATCTGCGGTATATCGCCTATTACACCCACCATATATACTATGACTAACAGGAAAAATGAGAACAGGCAGCCTTTTATTATTGAAAACAACATACCCATAACACTGTCAAGAGCGGTGAGTGTTTTGCTTTCATTAAGGAAAAAGCCTATTATCCTTTCGACAAGGTAAGTGCAGAGCCTTATGAGAACAACGACTATTATCATTGTAAGCAAAGCGAATATAGCATCTGCTATAGGCTCTGCAGCCTTTTCAGCTGCCGCCTGGACAGCAACATTTGCAGAGTTTTTTATTGTAGATGCAACTGAGCCCGATAAGCTGCCGTAACCGGCGAAATCTGAGCCTGCGGCTGAACTTTCAATGCGGGCTCTGATGTATTCAGTGACCTTAACAAGGATATCATCATACATCGTAGTTCTTTCATTTATATATGCTGTGGCGTAGTCTCGCAGGAGGTATGAGCCTGCGAATGATACTATCCAACCAAAAGTGCTCATAAATGAGCGGAAAAACCCCTTTTTTTCACCGATGAATATACATACTATAAGTATGATGGCGATACTTACGTCTATTACCATATAAAACCTCTTTCCCTTGTAACTATGAGTATTACTCTATATTATCAATTTTATCGTAATGTTGCAATGTTGAAATTGTTTGACACAAGAATTAAGAAAATAGTTGTTGCAACATAAATTTGTGCTAATGTTCATGTAAATGAGCAGAATGTATAGAAAAATTTATGATATAATCAAATATATGGGGACTTACTATTTCTGTTGTATGTTAAGCTCGCATCAGAAAATCGCTGAAGAAACATTGTTGAAAGGAGTTAACGGTAGTATGAGGACTATTACGATCTGCGTTGGAAGCGCATGCCATATGAAGGGCTCGCATCACGTTATTGACAGGCTTCAGGAGCTTATAGCGGAGCACGGTCTTGAGAATGAAGTAGAGCTTAAGGCTTCATTCTGCATGGACAGGTGCAGAGGAAATATAGGAACTGTTATTGATGATAAAGATATATTTGACCTGACACGCGATAATGTCGATGAAATATTTGATCTTGAGATCCTCGGAGCTCGATAACAACAATGCTTTAAGATGCAGGAGGCTGATTTATTATGGAATATAATATGAAAGGCAGAGGACTGATAATGCGTCTCAAGGACGCTGACTGCAAGAACTGCTATAAATGTGTGAGATTCTGCCCGGTGAAGGCTATATCGCTGACAGAAAACCAGGCGACTATAGAAGAAGACAGATGTATATACTGCGGTAAATGCTACATGGTCTGTCCGCAGGATGCAAGAGATTTTATAGGTGATCTTGACCGTGTGAAGTGGATGATAAAACGCGGAGAAAAGGTATATATTTCCATATCATCTGCGTTTTCTACATACTTTAATACGACGAGCCTCAAGGCTATGGGGGCTGCGTTAAAAAAGCTCGGCGCTGAACGCGTGGAAGAGACTGCAATAGGCGCAAACAGAGTTATAGATGAATATGCAAAGATAATAAGGAGCGGTGAGTATAAAAATCTCATAAGCACCACATGTCCTTCGACTAATTTTATGATACAGAAATACTATCCGAATCTCGTTCAGTGGATGTGTCCTGTAGATACTCCTCTTGAAGCGCATGCAAAGATGATGAGAGCTGCATACGGCGATGATATCCGGGTGGTAGGCATAGGTCCGTGTCTGGCGTATCACAGGCTGAGTGATGTGATACAGGACGGAAAGCTCATAGACGCATATATTACATATGAAGAGCTTGAAGAGTGGATGAGCGCAGAAGGCGTTTCCATAGCTGAAGAGGATCCGGAGACTTATCCTGTATCAAATTACAGAGGCAGGTACCTTTCTGAGGACGGGGGTCTTTTCAGAGCACTTCCGAATGATGTTAAATACGCGTATAAGCTGTGGGAGGTAAACGGTGCGTCCCGCACTAAGGAAATGTTTGCAGGAATGAGCTCAGAGGACGCTGAGGATTACTGCATAGCTGTATCGGCCTGCGCGAACAGATGCCTGGGAGGTCCTATCGTGCGCCTGGCGCACAAGGATACTTTTGAAAGTAAGGACCGCTGGCTTACGAGTATAAAGGAGGGCGTAGAGCACGCAGGGCTTAATCCTTCTGAGCAGGCTGAAGTAGATGTACACAGGGAATTCGTAAAGCGCCCGCTTAAAAAGAATATTCCTGCTGAAGAGGATATAGAATATTTCCTGTCATTGATAGGACGCGGCAATGAGAAAGACAGGCTCGACTGCGGCGGCTGCGGATATAATACCTGCAAGGCAAAGGCGATAGCTGTATTTGAAGGCATGGCTGATCCGTTCATGTGCATACCGCAGTCTCGTGATAAGGCGGAGGCAAAGTCTAACCTGCTGTTTGACAACTCGCCGAGCGGTGTAGTCGTACTTGACAAGTCGTTTAAGATAATTGAGGCAAATCCGGTAGCAAGAGGCATACTCGGACTTTCTGACGGTGACGTCAGCGAGCATAATATGACTGAATTCCTTGATAAGGAATTACTTGAAAAATCAAGTATGAAAGAGGTCAAGGCTACTCATGACAGAGCGTACAGTGATTCACTTAAAAAGCTTCTTGATCTGACGTATTTCAAGATAACAGGTCATGATATAGCGATGCTCGTAATGGATGACAGAACGGAAATGGCTGAACAGATAGACGAAGAACGCAAGATGAGAAAGGAGACACTGGATGTTACTCAGAAGGTAGTTGAAAAGCAGATGATAATAGCTCAGCAGATAGCGAGCCTTCTGGGTGAAACAACGGCAGAAACGAAGCTGGCGCTCAACAAGCTGAAAAACAGCCTTGCCATGGATGATAAGGATGGGTGGCACTGATGAACGATAATAATGTGAACATTACTGTGGGCAGCGCCGGCGCTGCGGCAGGGTCGGATGCATTTGAGCAGAACCGCTATTTTGTCGATGTTTACAGCGAGAGCCTTTTTAAGAAGGGTGAAGAGCTGTGCGGAGACATGGTGGATACCATAAGGAAAAAGGACGAGACTGTAGTCGTGCTTGCCGACGGAATGGGAAGCGGCGTAAAAGCGAATATACTGTCAACTCTTACCAGTAAAATAATATGTACTATGATAAGCGGTGACGCGGACATTGACGACTGTGTGGAAACTATTTCTAAAACATTGCCTGTATGCCATGAGCGCGGTGTGGCGTATTCGACGTTTACGATAGTGCGCGTGAAGCATAACGGTGAGGTATATACGGCTGAATTTGACGGACCCGAGATAGTAGTAGTGCGCGACGGCGTGCTCGACGAGCCGGATAAGACTATGCGCGTCATAGAAGGCAAGGAAGTATGGGAATCGACGTTTAAAGCTGAGCCCGGAGATATGATAGTCGGATTTTCCGACGGTGTTATACACGCAGGCATAGGGCGGCTCATAAATCTCGGTTGGAAGCGCGTGAATGTTATGGAATTCATACAGCGCAATTACAAGCCTGAAATGTCGGCGCGCGATATGACGAGAGCGCTTATAGGCGTGTGCGACCAGCTTTACGAAGGACAGCCGGGCGACGACACGACGGTAGCGACTGTAAGGATAGTCCCGCGCACAGAGACTCGCGTAATGGTAGGTCCTGCGGCATCTGCGGACATGGACGAAAAGGAAGTAGCGACGCTCATGAGCGCGACAGGAAAGAAAATAGTCTGCGGAGGAACGACATCGAAAGTCGTGGCGAGGGTGCTGCATGAGAAAATAGATGTAGAAATGGAATACTACGACGAAAACGTACCGCCTATAGGCTATATAAAAGGCATCGACCTCGTAACAGAAGGCGTCCTGACATTATCCGCTACAGAAGAGCTCGTAAACCAGTACATAAAAGAAAACGACCGCAACAAACGCCCCGACAGGTACATGGACATGTCAAAAAAGGACGGCGCAACAAAGCTCATGCGCTATCTCGTAGACGAAACAAGCGACATAGTATTCATGATAGGCGCAGCCAACAACCCGGCGCATAAAGCCGGCGGAGCCATCCCAGCCCATGACGTTAAAGTGAGAATAGTTTTTGACCTGGCTAAGAGTCTTGAAAAATTAGGTAAGAATGTAAGGATAGAAGAATATTAAGCTGTATTAATAAGAAAGCATAAAATAGCGTAAGATGGCGTAGTTGAAGTTTCCTACACCACGGAGCGTTTCGTATATTCGCAGGCTTCAGAAAGCATCCTATATTGACAGAAAAGAATATATTTTGTAATTATAATAGAAATCATATAGACAAAAAGACGCCATATAACGCCGGAGAATATACGGGTAAGCGTAGTTGAAATTCCCTACACCACGGAGCGTCACGTATATTTCGCAGGCGATAAGAGGCGTCCTGTGGTGTAGTTATTAAATTATTAGAAAATTTTACGGAAAATTTATGGGAGTTTTGTACGTGAAAAAATATTTCACGCAAAATTCCCTTTTTGATTGCGTTTTTTCTGTTGTATGGTAAAATCTATTTAAAATGTATTGCAGCAGGAGGAAAATTTTAATGGATCTGATTGACATTAAGATACTGGAAGTTCTGCAGGAAAACGCAAGAGTCTCCATCTCGGATCTCAGCAAAAAGGTAAACCTGTCACTTTCAGCAGTCAGTGAAAGACTAAAGAAACTGGAAAATTCAAAAATAATAAGTAAATACACCGTGATCCTTGAACCAAAGCTCATGGGTAAGGATCTTTCGGTCATCATAAGCATAGGACTGGAATCAACATCTGATACACAGTCTTTTCTTGATTTTGTACAGTCTGAACAGGAAATACTCGAGTGTCATTATATAACCGGCGAGTACGACTATATGTTGAAGGTAACGACGACGAATACCCATACGCTTGAAATGATAATGAACAGGATAAAGAGCTTCAACGGCATAAAGAGAACGCAGACAAATGTGATACTCTCAACGACAAAGCTTCACCACAGCGTATCGCCCGAAAAGCAGGCTTAGTACAGGTCTGTATGGATAATAATTCGATTTCAGAAATGAATGATACGGAGCATGTTGCTCCGGGGACAGTTACGGGCAGCGAACGCGAACCCGAATATTTTATGCGCGAAGCGCTGAAGCTTGCGGCTGACGGCGCCTGCGCCGGAGAAGTACCGGTAGGAGTCGTTATAGTAAAGGATGGGGTCATAATAGGGCGCGGAAGAAACAGGACAGAGGAACTGAAGGATCCGCTGGCTCATGCTGAAATGAATGCAATGAAGGAAGCTCTGGCAGCCGTCTGCGGCTGGAGACTTACAGGATGTGACATGTATGTCACATTGGAGCCATGCTCTATGTGCGCGGGTGCTATAGTTCACGCGCGATTAAAGAAGGTATATATCGGAACTACAGATCCGAAAACAGGAGCCTGCGGTTCGGTCATGAATATACTGGCTGATGAACACCTTAACCATCAGCCGGAGGTCGAGACCGGAATTCTACAGGAGGAATGCTCAGATATCCTGAAAAATTTTTTCAGACAACTCAGGAGGAACAAAAAATGAAAAGAATAACAGCTATCGTGATGGCTGCGATGCTGATGACGATATTAAGCGTATCTACAGTATTCGCTGCGGCGTCAGACGGATTCCAGCTCGAAAAGGGAAGCTGCAGCCCGACAGACGGTTCAAAAATTGACAAAACTAACGTAATGGTCAAGCTGTATTTTACAGATGACGTTTCAGCTGACGCCACTCAGAAGACAAACAAGGACATGTTCAAGTTTACTGATAGTGACGGCAACAAGGTAGATTTTGACATTTATTACAACAGCAAGGATCCTAAGAATGTGAACCTGCTTGCAAAAAATGACCTTGAACAGGAAACAGAATACACTGTAACTGTTTCAGGCGACCTGACAGATGACAACGGAGACATTCTCGGAGCTGACGAGGTAATGAAGTTCACTACGAGAAAGCCTGCTTCAAGCGGTACATACATACTGCTTATGCTGGCAATGATGGTAGTAATGGTAGTTATGACTGTAAGAGATCAGACAAAGAACAGCACTGCTGATGAAGTAAAGGCTAAGGCGCAGTCTATGCAGACTAACCCTTACAGACTTGCAAAGGAGAAGGGCATATCTGTTGAAGAGGCTCAGAAGCTCATAAACGAGGAAAAGGCAAAGATAGCAAAGAAGGCTGAAAAGGCTGAAAAGAACGCCCAGAAAAACGGAACAGCGGCTCCTGTTCCTAAGCAGAAGAAAAAGGAAAGACCTCAGAAGAAGGTTTACAAAGTAAAGACTAAGAGAATCGTAAAGAAGCACTAGACCGGAGGTAATAACAGATGGCTGATAATAACATGCCTGAAGAAAAGGAAGTTCGCGAATCAAAGAACTTTATAGAAAATATTATTGAAAAGGATATAGAGGACGGCGTTTACGACAGACCGATAAAAACGCGTTTCCCTCCGGAGCCTAACGGCTATCTCCACATCGGACACGCTAAGTCTATCTGCCTGAACTTTACAACTGCCGCTAAATACAACGGCACCTGCAATCTCAGATTTGACGACACTAACCCTGTAAAGGAAGATACAGAATACGTTGACTCTATCATGGAGGACGTAAAGTGGCTCGGCTTTAACTG
>CAVGAH010000088.1:0-8621 GCA_963627215.1 bacterium
AACGAAAATTAACAATTCAAATTAAAAGATCGCTTTGAAACAAATTTCACTAAAAAATTTACCAGTGAAGATGCACTAAAAACGTTGATAAACAGCCGTTTTAGTAAATATAAAAAATCAAATAACCGATATGTACACAAAGTATTTGCATAATAAGTATTGACAAATCCTGAGAAATATTTTATTTTATTAGTGCAACAAGAGTTAGCAAGCTTGTTCTTGAGCACGATGAGTTAGCGACGAACTCAAGACCTATTATATATGTTATAGATTTAACAAACTCTGAATCTGATTCAGAATGATGAATAAATCGATAACAAAGTATTACATAAGGTATAAAGGTCAAATGGGAACGTCATAACTGATCGGCCGGATATCCTGGTGGCAAACAGCGATATCGGGATTTGTTCATAAAAAAGGACGTACCTAATATATATAAATGTATCGGGTACGCAGTTCACAAAGATCGATTTGATCTGATGAACTAAAGTCGAGTGATTAAAAGAGTGAAAATGCAGATATGGCTCTGCAGGACTGAAAACGGATAAGAACATGATCCTGTGGCAGGGAAGTGTTGAATGATTATTATCAAGATCAGAAAGGAACGTCCGGATTCAGAAAATGTATTCTCAGCAGTATCAGGGTTTTCCGGATGCACTGAGAAAAAGAACTTAACCGTATTGTTAGCATGATAAGAGAAGTTAAGGTGGGAAGGAAAATGGCAAAGTTAATTACAGCCAGAGATGCTGCTGAAATGGTTCAGGATGGCGATGCTGTTATATGCGCGACATTCGGAGCGTCAGGTGTACCGGAAGATATCTTTATGGAACTTGAAAAAAGATTCCTTGAGACAGGTCATCCGAGAAGCCTTACATATACGCACGCAGCAGGAAGCGGAAGCTTCGCAGCGTTAGCAGATGAAAATGGATTCTGCAGAGGCGAAGATCATATCTGCCACACAGGTATGATAAAGAGATGGATAGCATCTCACAGCGCTTGTTCAGATTTCTGCGCAAAGCAGATAGCTGACAATCAGTATGCTGCATGGTGTTTACCACTCGGTACTATGATCCACATGTGGCGTGAGCAGGCAAGAGGCCTTAAGGGCTGCCTCTCAAAAGTAGGTTTGGGAACTTACGTTGATCCTCGTTTCGACGGCGGCGCAATAAACCAGAAAGCAAAAGACCTCATAAATGAAGGTGAGACTTATGTTGAGTACATACCTGATTTCAGAGGCGAAGAATTCCTCTTCTATAAGGGACTCGATATAGATGTAGCGTTCCTGAGAGGAACAAAGATGGATAAGCATGGTAACATGTCCATCGAAAAAGAACCTTACAATTTAGAGTCACTTACAGTAGCTCAGGCAGCTAAAGCATGCGGAGCAAAGGTAATTGTACAGGTTGAAGAAATAGTAGAAGTAGGCGAGATACATCCTAAACTGGTTAAGGTACCCGGTTTCTACATTGACTATGTTGTTATTGAAAAAGATCCTTCAAAGAAAGTAAGTACTGTTGGAGGTTTATATAATCCGGCATTTACCGGCGAAACAAGAATCGATATCGGAACCGGTGGAGGAGATTCGATGCCGTTCGATGGTATAAAGGTAATATGCAGAAGAGCCGCTATGGAAGTTCAGAAGGGCATGATAGCAAACTTCGGTCTCGGAATGCCACAGCAGATAGGCTCTATATTAGATGAAGAAGGCATATCTGATTATGTCACAATGCTTTCAGAATCTGGTTCAGTAGGTGGTGTACCTGCTTCAGGTGTAAACTTCGGTGCTCATTATAATATCGAAGCTTCATGTGACCAGGGTGATCACTTCAACTTCTTCGATGCAGGAGGTCTTGACCTCGCAGCATTCGGACTTGCAGAAGTTGACGAACATGGTGGTATGAATGTCGCAGTTTTAAACGGCGCTGTAAAGGGCGTAGGCGGCTTCATGAATATATCTGCCGGTGCAAAGGCTGCTTTAGTAGTAGGTACATTCACGGCAGGAGGAATCAAGACAGCTGTCGAAAATGGCGAGCTCAAGATCCTCAAGGAAGGTAAGTTCAAGAAATTCGTAGCTAAGCTTCCACAGAATGCGTTTGACGCAGAAGGCTTTGTAAAGGCAGGCAAACCTTTACTCTACATAACTGAAAGAGCTGTATTCAGAATGACTCCTGAAGGACTCGTTCTTATAGAAATAGCTCCTGGTATCGACCTTCAGACTCAGGTACTCGACCTCATGGCATTTAAGCCTATAATTCCTGAAGGTGGTCCAAAGCTTATGCCGGCTGAAATATTCCAGGAAAACTGGGGCGCCTTAAAGGCTATAGTAGATAAAAAGCCTGAATTACATGTTATTGAATAATCAACAATAAGTACAAAATATACATTAATATGTCTTATATCCTGCGGTCCGTTTTTCCGGACTGCGGGGTTAAGAGTGTCGGAAACGGCACCAATAAATCAAGCTGCAAAGGCAGCAACAAAATAATCACGATATTGTTTAATATTTAGAAACAGTATTGATGTAGCTGATGATTTTGAAAGGAGGAAAAGAGTTTATGACAGTAATCAATGAACTCGAAAAGCTGGTAGGCAAAGGCAAAGTAAGCGACAAAGCTTCAGATCTTGAGGCATATGCAAAAGACATGAGTTTAATGCCTTCTGGCTTAGCAGAAGCAGTTGTATATCCTGATACAACTGAAGAAGTTTCCGCAGTTGTTAAGTTTGCTTATGAAAACAATATTCCTGTTGTTCCAGTAAGTTCACAGACACACATGTACGGTTCTACAATTCCTAAGCAGGGTGGTATCGTAATCGATATGAAGAATATGAATAAGATTCTTGAGATCGATACTAAGCAGAGATTTGTGAGATTCCAGCCGGGTGTTACTTGGAAGCAGATGGTAGAAGCACTTGACAAGGAAGGCTGCAGAATGGTAATGCCATTAACAGCTCTTGGAAACAGATCTGTTCTTTCCGACACACTTGACCGTTGTGTTATCACAAATACGGTATATGACTACGGCGAAGTAACTCAGTCTCTCGAAATCGTTTACGGTGACGGATCTGTCTTCAGATCAGGTTCAGCATCTGTACACGGCTTCATGGAAACATACACACCTTCAAGAGGTGGTGACCCTTCTGGTCCGGGACTTGACTTCTACAGACTCGTTCAGGGTTCTCAGGGTACTATGGGTATCGTTACATGGATGCAGGCTAAGATCGAGTGGAAGAGCCGTATAGATAAAGTTTTATTAGCTCCTATAGATGATCTCGACTACTGCAATCTGTTCTTATACAAGGTAATGCCAAGAAGAGTAGGTCAGGAGATCGTTATTCTTAACAGAGTAGACCTTGCTACTATGATAGCTGATTCAGCTGAAGATATCCCGGCACTGTGCGATAAGCTTCCTGAATACACTCTCTGCATAGTACTCAGTGGTCTTAAGAGACGTCCTGAAGAAAAGATCGCTTACGAAGAAAAGTTCCTCGTAGACACGATCAACAACACATTCAAGGATATGTCACTCAAGCCTGCATTACCAGGATTCCCTGGACTCGGCAGAAAGCTCCTCAATATCCTTAAGACACCTTGGGAAGGTCCTTCTTGGAAGACAGTTCCTGCAGGCGCTTACGAAGATCTGTTCTTCATAGCTCGTCCTGAAAAGGCAAATGAATATATAGCACTTGTTAAGGATATCCTTACAAAGTATACATATCCTCATACTCAGTTAGGTGTATACGTACAGCCTATAGAACACAACCGTGCATGTCAGGTTGAATTCACTTTCTTCTATGATCCTGAGAACGAAGCTGAAAAGGCTGAGATCGCAGCTATCGCACTGGAAGCTGGTACAGAATTATTAAAGAGAGGCGCTCAGTTCACTAGACCTTACGGCGTAATGGTTCCTGTCGTTTATGACAGAGCTGGTAACTACACGGCAACTCTTAAGAGAATTAAGAATATCTTTGATGAAAAGAATATCTTAAATCCTGGCACACTGTGCTTCTAGTAGGAAAGGAGGAAGATTTACTATGGCAGATAATCGTTTCGACATATCCGTTTCTAAAAAGAATATGGAACTCGCTGCAGATGTCGCAAAAGATAAGAGATTAACAGGTGACCGTTATAAGCTTTCTACAGTTGACCCTGCTTACGGACCAGCTAAGAACAGCTCGCACGCAAGATATGACACACCTAGAACTCCGTTAGAGTTCGATATTGAAAATATAAGCATGTTCAAGTACGATATGGACCACTGCATTAAGTGTAAGGGTTGCTATTGGGTAGAACATACATACAACCCTGGTGTTAAGTTCAACACTAGATGCCCGGCTAACCTTTACAATGACTTCGACGCATATGGTGCTATGGGTAAGATGAGAATCGGTCTCCGTATAATCGACGGAACACTCGAATGGACTCCTCAGCTCCTCAACATCATCTATGCTTGCCCACTCTGCGGCGCATGCGACGTTGCATGTAAGCGTAACCTCGACCTTGAGATCAACCTTTCACTCGAAGCAATGAGAGTTAAGGCTGTTCAGGACGGAGCTGCTCCACTTCCTGCACACAAGGAAGCTATCGACAAGATCGCTGCTACTGGCAATATCTATGGCGAAAAGGGTGACAGAAAAGCATGGGCTAAGGACGTTAAGGTTGCTGATAAGGCAGATGTCCTCTACTATGTTGGTGATAATACTTCTTACAAGAATCCGCAGATCGCTCAGGCAACTGCTAAGATCCTTGAAAAGATCGGTGTTGACTTCATGCTCCTCGCTGATGAAAAGAATGATGCTAACGTAACATTCTCTATCGGTATGGTAGAAGAAGCTAGAAAGGTAGCTAAGGAAACTGTAGAAGCTATCAAGGCTACTGGCGCTAAGACTGTAGTTATCTCTGATGCTGAATCTTACAGAATGTTCAAGGTTGACTATCCAAAGCTCCTCGACATCGCTACTAAGGATCTCGGATTTGAAGTTAAGCACATAATCGAACTTGCTGCTGCTGCAATCGAAGAAGGCAAGCTCGTTCTTACAACACCTGTTGACACTAGAATGGCTTATCATGACGCTTCATCAGTATCAAGACTCTGCGATGACTGGACTCCTTATAAGGGAGAAAGAGGCTGGATGGGTATGATCTATCCAGGTCAGAGAAGAAGAAGAGGTAGAGAAAACCTGTATGCACAGGCTAGAACTATCATGGCTGCTGTTCCAGGCGCAGACAACTGTGAATTCATCAGAATCAGAGAAAACGCTTTCGATATCGCTGCTGGCCGCGGCACAGAGATCGCTTTCCCTGCATTAACAGAATTCGCTACAAAGCATCGTCTTGATGAAGCTAAGGAATGTGGTATAGAAACAATCGTTTCAGCTGACCCTCAGTGCAGAGATGCATTCAATAAGTATGCAGATCCTAAGGATGGTATTGAAGCTATTGATATCACTGAACTTATTGTTAAAGCACTTTAGTGGGAGGTGAAATTAATGGGAATCGTAACACAGGCTTATAAAGCTATTGAAAATATTGTTGGTTCTAGATACATTTCAGACGATCCTGCTATAATGCAGGGTTACAAATCAGGTCCGGGCGGATACGAAGCTGGTCTCGGTTATGAAAGAGTTATGACAGTTCTTCCAGCTGCAGTTGCTCTTCCTAAGGACGCTGATGAATTACAGAGAATCGTAAAGATCTGCGCAAGATACAACGTACCTTACGTTCCATATGCAACAGGTTTCTATGGTCCTAAGACTCACTGCCACGTTGATGACGAACTTATCATCGACATGAAGAGAATGCAGTACTTCAACTGGGATGAAAAGCACATGTTCGCTGATATCGGACCTGGAATCATCTACTCATCATTACAGCAGGAAGCATTCAACAAGGGATGCTACGGCGTAATCGGTGGTGGTGGTGCTCAGTGCTCTGCTATCGCTAACCTCCTCGGTGATGGTTGGTCTCCAATCTCTCTGAAGATCGGTCTGCCTCACAGAAGAATCCTCGGTACTGAACTCGTTCTCCCTGATGGAGAAATGGTAAAGATGGGTTCACTCGCTACATCTGACGACCCATTCTGGGGCGAGGGTCCAGGACCTGACCTCAGAGGTATCCTCAGAGGTTTCACAGGACTCAGAGGCTGCATGGGTACTGTAACAAGAATGGCTGTTAAGTACCTGCCACTCATCCAGGATTGCCCTAAGCCACAGGGTGTTGCTCCTAATACTTCACTCGCACTCGACGAAAGAAGAATCAGATGGATCAACTTCCAGGTTCCAACTAAGGCTAACCAGGTACAGGCTATGTACGAGATCGGTGCTGCTGAGATCTGCGCTGCCTGCACAAAGGTTCCGGTATTCTGGAGAGCTATCGCTAAGGCTGAAGATAAGGAAGAATTCTGGGATATCTGGCTGAAGGAATCAGAAGAATCTCTTAAGAACTTCCACCTCGTAAGAGTACTCGTAGTTGGTTACGCTAACGAAGAGCAGATGGACTATGAACTCGCAGTTCTCGACGATATCTTTGAAAAACTCGAAGGTAAGAAGAGAAGAACTAAGGCTTCAGATGAATCTTGGCTCAAGAATGCCGACTCTGCCGGCATGTGGCTGATGACTGGTTCTTACGTATCAGTAGAATTCGTAATCGAAACATTAAATCAGTCAATTCAGCATGGTGAAGCATTCGCTGCCCTCAAGGCTTCTGAATACACTCCACCACTGTTCCCGGACTTCGGAGATCCAGGTTGGTTCCAGTTATTCGAAAACGGACACCAGGGTTACTCAGAATTCCTTATCTACTGGGATCAGGACGAAGATACTTCTGGCGTAGACAGATTCTTCCTCCAGACTTCAAAGATGAATATCGAAAACAACTTCTATTCATCTCACCTTGGCCCTCACCAGCCACTGTTCCTTACTGGTCCTCAGTATGGTCCAAACTATCACCTCTGGCTGCTTAAGGTTAAGAATGAATTTGACCCTGCTTGGATCTGCCACCCACCTGTACCTCTGGCACACGACGTATTCGTTCAGAGAGCAGAATGGATGCACGATATGATCGACTGGGAAGTTCCAGAAAAGTTCCCAATGCCAAGCTGGACTGCTACTATTACTCAGTAGTTTAAACATATCTGGTTTAACGGATCAGGTTTGATAAATCCGATTTGATCAATATCAAGGGGCTGTTGCATTTTGGAACAGCCCCTTATATAATATGTATGCAGATATTTCCTCTGCATGTTATTATGAGGTGCATATAATTTATTAGTTCTTAATTGTTTTCAATAATATTTAATTATTAATCGGTTTGTGCGGCTCTTTCTTTTAAGGTGTTTTTCTAAGAGGTAGTTGTATGGATAATATTAATGAAAAAATTGATTATTTCAAGAAAAAAGTTGATGAGTTTATAGCTAACACAGGTGATATATATCCTGAAGTAGAGTATGTAAATCCAAGTGAATTCAATATTCTTCTTGCAGGCGTACATTCACTTATAAATCGTAATAATTTTACGAAGCTGGTTCTGCAGGATGCTACAGGCGCGTCAGCATCACAGGACATAGTTACTAAAAATCTTATTGACAACTACGGAATCAATGATGCGGATTCTGCGACTCAGAGCATAGGAAGAGCATGCTTCCGCGGCGCTCACTGGCAGTTTATGCAGTTCAGCGCAGTTGATTCTGAATCTATAAAAAATGATATGCAGGAAATGTCACCTCAGTCAAAGGAAAAATTCCTGAAATGTAAGGAATTTTCAGATGCGCTTTCGGCTGCGATCAGCCCTAAAGGATACCTTGGATGGGATGTGTCACTCGGTATCGATATCATGAGAGAAGCGGTATTCTGCGATTATTTCGAAGAACCTACTGCAAATAAAATGCTTGCAGATATAGTAAAGCCTGTTTTAAAGACTTTCAATAATTGGGTGGAATATGCGCTCAGTGTTGTTGCGGGCGGTACATATATCGCTTATAAGAATTCTGATTTTAACATGGATGAGGCTGTAGGTAACTTTGATTACCTGCTTGATAAAGTAAACAGACTCTTCAATGATGATACAGTGCATGTATGGCGTGCATATAACTGGTACAAGAAGAAGGAATACTTCCCGACTCTTGATGTTAAAAATCTTAAGACGCTTGTAAAATCTGAGCAGGGCTGCTTTGTTTCTGACAGAATAAGCATTGACGGTGAAAAGCCTTGCTTTGTATATAGAGAAGAACCGTTTAAGAACTTCCCTGATTCAGGATGGAGATTCTTCGCGGGAGATGAGAGTAAGGAATATATGGCTGACAGAGATAAGTCTAATATATTCCAGCTCAATGTTATTGCAAATTTTGATGATTCGATCATTCCACTTCTGGACGCAGAAGTGAATACTGCATTTATAAGAAAGCATGACGAGGACTTTATCGAGTTTAAGACTGCTTCAGATGCGATGAAGAAGGGTATAGACGCAAAGTAATTCTGTTAATGCAGGATTATTTAGTGATCGGAAAGGAGGAATTTCCATGACGCTGAAAGAATTGATAGAAAATCGCCACAGCATCAGAAAGTTTAAGGATACGCCTGTTCCTGATGAAGATGTTCTGGAAATAATCGATGCTATAAGGCGTGGT
>CAVGAH010000089.1:0-8394 GCA_963627215.1 bacterium
GTCCTCGATCTTAAATACATAATGGGTATGAAAAATCGTGAAATAGCCGAATATCTTCAGATGAACCAATCAACTGTAGAATCACGTCTCCGACGAGGCAAGCAAATGCTAAAAAGCAAAATTATTAAAGAAAACCAGAAAGGATCAGAAAAATGAAAAATAATACGATCACTGAGTTCCTGTCAGAATCAGTTATAAACGAATACCGTGATGCAATCACCAATACAAATGCCCCTACTTATTCAACAAAATATAAAACAAAAATGCAGGAACTTGATAACAATTTCTACAAAGAACTAAACTCAGACTGTCATTTCAAAACAACAACATGGATAAAAAATGATTTTTTGCGGTCGGCAGCAGCGATAATTATCGTCCTTTCACTCAGCCTGTCTGTCATATGCACTATATCACCGACAGCCCGTGCCGCTGTTACAAGCTTTATAAAGACTATTCACGATAACTTCATAATATATGATTCTTCAGGCAAACATACAGATATCCCAATCGAAAGTATACTTGCAAGCATTATTGATAACATTTCGGTACCTGAAAATTATAATCTTTCAGATCAATATTATGACGATTCATATGCGCTGCTTATGTATACCGACGATGCACAACATATTCTCTCAATAACTGTTATGTCATCATATAGTGGAGCAAGCAGTTCAGGTAATATCTCAGATGGCAGCCTGAAAGAAACAACCATACATAATTTTCCTGCAGAGCTGTTTATTGCTGACACTACAAAACAGGACAATGTAAGCAACAATATAACATGGACAGACACCGACACCGGATATTTATACAGTATTAGCGCATTTCTGTCATCAGATGAATTGATATCTCTTGCCGCAGGAATATATTCATAATAATTTAGAAGACATGTTCTGTTAAATTTTATATTTATATTGGAACAGAATAACCGCCCTGTCATGCCATAAAACAAAACAGGGCGGTAAACATATCCGCAGCAGCCGTCACCGGCTGAGTTTTACGCGGCTTCAGCCGCACTCCTGCCTGCGCGGTGACGCGCGCTACCGGATATTTATTTATTTTATTGTGACTTTTTTATTAAGTAATTATTCTTGCATCACGTACCTTACGGCCCACTCAGATCTATTCAAGATTCAGCTTATTCTTCATCAGATAATTAGTACCGGCAAAGAACAGCGCTGCTTTTATTACGTAAAGCACGATCAATCCCCACATAGCCACATGCATCTGAGCTATCGACCCCATATTGGTGCTGCTTGCAAAGCCCATGATACCGGACACCATATATGAGCTGCTGCCGCTTGATACCAGGCTTGTAAATATTCCGACTATTATCTGAAGCGCTACGTTTATGCCGACGTAAGCGCCGAAGCTGCACAGGAGCTTGTGATTGTCAACGAGCTGGCCTATAGCCATGGCAACGTAGATCTGAAGTATTGCAGACGCAGCGCCCGCGATCATAAGGATCACAAGCTCAAACGTAAGAGCTATGCCGTTCGCTACGAGATCTCCGTGACCCACAAGCGAAATGTTTGTAAAGATCGAAACAAATTCTCCGAAGTTTATGCCGATGCTTCCGATTATCATAAATGAAGCAAATATCACGATCATACTGATAAAGCACCATGCCACAGACACGATTAGCTTTGACGCTATATGCTGCCATATTTTTACAGGAAGCGTATGCATCAGATAGCCTTCGTTCTGGAGCAGGTTCTTGTAGAAGCGCTGGACTATAAGTATAAATGTCAATACACCTATTGCGACTATACCGCCCACGTAAAGCATCATGACTATTATAGTCGGGAACATCATCGACATTCCGCCGTGCGTCGCCGAACCTATCGCAAACTCTATACGAGTTACTATTGAAATTATGATAAGCGCCGCGTACAGGATGCCGAGACCCCTCGCTGTCGCGCGAAATTCGTATTTTGTAAGCTTGGCTAACATCTGAATACCTCCCTGAAATACTCGTCTACCGACTCTCCCTCTTTCTCTCTTATCTCATCTACGGAAGTGCATGCCGCTATGCTGCCGTCTTTTATGAATATTACGTCGTCAAGCACCTGTTCAACGTCTGCGATCAGATGCGTTGAGATGATGACCGTACCGTTTTCGTTGTAGTTGCTGATAATTGTATTTAATATATAATCTCTCGCTGCCGGGTCTACCCCTCCGATAGGCTCGTCAAGCATGTAAAGCTGCGCCTGACGGCTCATTGCCAGTATGAGCTGGACCTTTTCCTTTGTACCCTTTGAAAGCGACTTCAGGCGCTGATTCTCGTTTATCGAAAGGCGCTGGAGCATATCCTGCGCTTTCAGATGGTCAAAATCCTTATAAAACTCAGTAAACATCTTTACAAGATCCTTTACCTTCATCCAGTCAGGCAGGTAATCCTTGTCAGGCAGATAAGATACTATCTGCTTCGTTTCAGGTCCCGGCTTGTGTCCGTCTATAAGTATGCTCCCGCTCGTCGGCACTAAAAGCCCGTTTGCAAGCTTCATAAATGTAGTTTTTCCGCTGCCGTTAGGTCCGAGCAGACCTATGATGCGACCGCGCGGTATATCCATGTTTATCCCGTTAAGCGCATTTCTGCCTGAGAATCTCTTTCCCAGGTCTCTGCACTGCAGTATGTATTCATTCATACTTGTACTCCTCCAGTAAATCTAAAATCTCTCTCTTTGAAAATCCCAGCTGTTTCATCTGCTCCGCAAACATCCCTATCTTTTCGTCAGCCAGACGCCTGCGTGCCAGAAGTATGAGGTTCATGTCCTCTGTGATGAACCTGCCCGCCGTGCGCTGCGAATGGACCAGACCTGAGTCCTCTATCGCTGTGAGTGCTCTCTGCATCGTGTTTGGATTGACTCCCGCCTCTTCAGCGAGGTCCCTCACCGAGCTGAGCTTGCTCCCCGGCGCATATATCCCTGTAACGATCCTCACAGTCATCTGGTCGACGAGCTGCGTGTAGATAGGCTGCCTGCTGTCAAACTTCCATTCCATTCATCTTTTCCTCCTTTCCCCATTAATACTCCGATATACTAATACCTCTTTTGAATAAATGCTCTCATGCCTGCCATCCCCTTTAAGCAGGCACTTTCGCTCAATCACCGTATCATCTGTACTGTTGTATTACTGTACTAACGACTTAATACAATAATACATCATTATTATTTTTTGTCAACCGGGTTTTATAAAAAATTTTTCTAAAAATAAAAATGCCGCCCCGCCGCGCATCGCATCAATGCAATACGCAACAGGACGGCCGAGCCGTCAGGAGCAGCCGTCACCGGCTGACACTGCTTTTATTTATTTTTATTCTCTACTCGCTTATTCTTTACTCTTCTACGCGAGTAATATCAGCGCCGAGACCTCTGAGCTTTTCCACGAAGCCTGTGTAGCCGCGTTCTATATGATATATCTCAGATATCTCTGTAACGCCCTCAGCAGCAAGTCCCGCGAGTACCATCGCAGCGCCCGCTCTAAGGTCTGTAGATATTACAGGAGCGCCCTTGAGCTTCTTATCGCCCGGTATAACGGCGCAGCGTCCTTCTATGGTTATGCCTGCGCCCATGCGATTGAGCTCGTTTATATGCATGTATCTATTTTCAAAAACAGTCTCTATAACAGTACTGCTGCCCTTAACTATAGTAAGGAGCGCCATGAACTGCGACTGCATATCAGTCGGAAATCCCGGATACGGCAGCGTCTTTATATCTGTAGCCACGAGCTCACAGTTTTCAGCGTCTACACGAAGTCCTTCAAGAGTATCCTCTACCGTTACGCCGCATTCCTGCAGCTTTGCGATTATCGGTCTTACGTGATCCGGAACTACATTCTTTATGAGCACATTTCCGTGAGTTATAGCAGCAGCTACCATAAACGTACCTGTTTCTATACGGTCAGGGATAACACAGTGCTTAGTACCGTGCAGGCGCTCAACGCCCTCTATCTTTATGGTATCTGTGCCTGCGCCCTTTATCTTAGCGCCCATCTTGTTCAGATAATTTGCAAGGTCAACTATTTCAGGCTCCTCTGCTACATTCTCGAGCACAGTAGTACCCTCTGCAAGAGACGCTGCTATTACGAGATTTTCTGTAGCACCTACGCTAGGATAATCGAGATATATCTTTGCACCCTTGAGCTTATCGGCCTTAGCTTCAACGTAATTGGTCCCGTATTCTATCTCTGCGCCCATCTTCTCAAAGCCCTTGAGATGCAGGTCTACAGGTCTTGCTCCTATGGCGCAGCCGCCCGGAAGGGCTACTCTCGCGCTTCCGAGACGCGCAAGGAGCGGTCCCATAGTCAGTATAGACGCGCGCATCTTCTTTACGAACTCAGCCGGAGCTTCATTCGTAGTTATCTTTTCAGAATTCAGCGACAGCACGTTATTTTCAAGGTCTGCCTTTACCTTTACGCCAAGACCTTCCATTATCTTACACATTACATCTACGTCGCGCAGGTCAGGCGCATCGTAGATAAGACATTCTTCGCCTGCAAGCAGTGTTGCAGCCATTATCGGCAAAACTGAATTTTTAGCGCCGCTTACAGTTACCTCACCCTTAAGCGGTCCGCTGTTTTTTACTAAATATTTAGCCAATTTTCTCCTCCGGATATTTTCAGTGTATTTTTATCTTTTTCTTTATTTTTGTAGATTTAGCGGCAAAAACGCACCTCAAAACGCGTCCCTTTTTTCGCGGCGCATCTCTCATGTCGTATTTGCTTTAGATGTATTTATGTATTTTTCCTGATTATTTAATGGAAACAGCTTGAAATATTTCCTTTATCTAAAAAATACAGAAATATTTGTTGGCCCGGTGACGGGCACAGCTAATACATTATACATTATTACATGACCTTGCACAATACAAGAGATAGCCAAATTCCAATAATATAGCCCACAATTCCGGCCGGAACCGTATGCCTCATTTTTTTCACAGATGTCACGCCAAAATACACAGCTACAGCGTACAGCAATGTCTCACTGCTTCCCATCATTACACAGGCGCTCCTGCAAAGAAAGCTGTCTGCCCCGAATTCATCGGCCAGCTGTTCAAGTATCACGAGCGTTCCGCTTCCCGATACAGGGCGCATTATCATAAATCCGGCAAGCTCCTCCGGCATAGCAAGCAGGCTGAACAAAGGGTCGCAGACCTTTTCCAGTACGTCGAGCGCACCTGAATCAGTCATCAGGCGTATCGCGAGAAACACCGCAATAATAAACGGAAGTATGTCAGCCGCCGTCTGCAGACCTTCGCGGCAGCCTTCTATAAACAGATTGTAAACATTTACCTTTTTTATCCAGCCATGCACAAGGATGCCCGTTATGAGACACGGCAGAAATGCAGCCGATACAGCGCTCAAAATACCGCTCACAGCCGGTGTACCCTCCTTTTCTCGCAGAACCTGCATACAGCTATGCTCCCGACAGTTGCCGCTGCGCCGGCTATCACAGACGGCAATATTATATCCGAGGGCTCGAGCGACCCGGCAGCGGCGCGTATCTGTATCACCGTTATAGGCACGAGCTGCAGCATAGACATATTGACCGCTGCAAACATGCACATCTCATCGCTTGCGACCTCCCGCCTTCCGTTTTCCTCATCGAGGCGCTTCATAGCCTGCAGGCTGAATACCGTAGCGCTGTTTCCCGCGCCGAAAATATTCGCCGTAAAGCCCATAAGCATCATCATAAGTGTCTCCTCGTTTTTCGCGTTTGGAAAAAGAAAATGCATCAGCCCTCTGCTTTTTTCGGCCATGGCGTGTATGAGCCCCGAACCGCGCGCTATATTCATAAACCCGCTCCAGAGCCCCATTATCCCTGCCAGCCCTATAACGAAATACACTGCCTCCTCGCAGCTGTCCAGCAGTGAATGCATAAATCCGGAGACTTCACTCCTCCCCTCCGGGGAGAGAATGGCGCGCACGGCGCGCGCACCGTACGAAAATATTCCTGCAAGTATCATAATTATCCAGACTTTATTCATGACAATTCACCGCCTTTACCTTCAAAATCCTTTATTAATGAATATATGACGGCGTTATCAGGATATACCATGGAAAAAACTTGAAAAAATTCTATTTAAATATTGTTTTTCCACCAAAAATGTGTTTTAATGTATATATTATGGTCAGAATATACCATAATATCGTTTAACAAAGGAGCAAGGAGCATCACATGAATAACATGATAACAATAGGAGATGCTGTTCTTCTGATCATAGGGATCTGCGTTATCCTGCTGCTCGTGTACATGATACGTGCGGTCAGGGCGCTTATACCGGGCTTCAAGTCGCTTTCAAAGATACTTGATGACACTCAGAACGTAACAGGTCTTGTCTCTGATGCTGCTTCTGGGGTTGAAGACGCAGTACTTTCACTCGCTGACTCCACAGAGGAAATGGCAGAATTCGTAAAAGACAATCAGAGTTCCCTAAAAGCAGTGGTAAGCCTGGTCAACGCTTTTGTTTCTATTAAGAAACTGTTTTCATAACTTTACAACCAAAAGAAAGGAGATCATTCCATGAAAGCAACTGGCATTGTAAGAAAAGTAGACGAACTGGGAAGAATCGTACTCCCAATCGAATTAAGACGTAACCTCAACATCCATATAAAGGATCCTATCGAGATCTTTGTTGAGGACGATTACATCATGCTCAAAAAGTACGAGCCTGCCTGCATCTTCTGCGGCAACGCAAAAGACATCCAGACTATTCACGGCAAGAACGTATGCGTTAACTGCATCGCTGAAATGAAGTCTTTATAACTGTAAAATATCGCGCTACCTAAAAAGGATGGCACATCACGCGCCATCCTTTCTTTTTACATTTAATTTGCTTTTTAATTAATAAGGACTCCGATCCTGCCGTGCGCCCGCGCACACACAAATGGCTGCCGCTTGTCCGCGGCAGCCATTCCTGCTTTTGATCATTAAATAATTTATTATTCCTCGTCAAACTTTATGAGCGTGCTTGTTCCGATAGTATCAGCGCCTGCCTTGAGCATAGCCTTTACTGTCTCAATATCCTTTATGCCGCCCGCAGCCTTGATCTTGCACTTGCTTCCTACGATCTTCTTAATGTTCTTTACCATATCAACAGTCGTATCGCCGTTGAAACCTGTAGCTGTCTTTATGTAAGCAGCATTCTCTTCGGCAGCCATAGTGCAGATCCTTACGAGTTCCTCGGGAGTAAGAGCAGGAGCTTCAACAATGACCTTGACTTCTGCAAGTCCGGCTGTATTGCGCACCATCCATCTGATTTCCTCTCTGAGTTCCTTGTCCTTTCTGTCCTTTAACAGACCGATATTAGGTACGAAATCGATTTCCTTTGCACCTCTTTCTGCAACTCGGATAGCTTCAAAGATCTTTGCATCTGTAAATGCAGCACCAGTAGGAAATCCTGCAGTTGACACAATAGCAACCTCAGGATGTTTTCTCAGTTCCTCGTAGCACGTATCTACAAAAGCTGAATTAACACATACTGCTCTGTACTTGTTAAGAACAGCCTGTCTGCACAGACTTCTTACATCACCTGTCGTAGTACCGAATTTTACAGCGGTATACTCAATAACCTTGCTTAAGTCTTCCATTTGTTGTTAGCCTCTTTCTTTCTTACTTCTTTATAATTTCGCCTTCCTGACCGTTAGAGAGCTTCGCAGCGTTAGCTTCGTCAGTATCGAGGTGCATGTCTCTGAAGTGAGTATCACCTGCTCTTACGAGCACTTCGTCAAATATGAGCGCTCTTGGTCCGTCAAACTTTACCTGTACTATCTCACCATCAACAACGCCTGCTTCCTTAGCCTGCTCTGTTGAAAGGTGGATATGTCTCTTAGCTACCATAACGCCTTCAGCAAGCTCAACCTCGCCCTTAGGTCCTACGAGCTTACATCCAGGTGTGCCTGCGAGTTTTCCTGATTCTCTGATATCGATAGGAACTCCGACAACGAAACAGTCTGTTGCAGCAAGCTCTACCTGAGTCTGCTTTCTGAAAGGTCCGAGGATCCTAACACCAGCGAGCTTACCTCCGTTAGGTCCTATGATATCTACCTTTTCTTCTGCTGCAAACTGACCAGGCTGAGAAAGATCCTTAAATCTTGTCAGCTCAGCGCCTTCTCCGAAGAGCTTTGCGAAATCCTCAGCAGATACGTGAACGTGCTTGTTTGAAATGCCTGCAGGTACTGTGTAACCCATTTTTTGCCTCCTTGTGCTTAAACCATTCAATAAAAGAAAGTCTTTTGCCTGATCTTTGCCATGAAAACTATCCTGTGGTCCTTCGCGCGGGTAACGCAACCGCGTAAAACGATCGGATGCTTTTCACATCAGTATAAGACTCTCATTCTCCGTGGAAACACCTTAAAGGAATTTCCCCAACTTAATAAATTAAACATATATAT
>CAVGAH010000090.1:0-8351 GCA_963627215.1 bacterium
GTATTTTATATGAAAGGCTGAGCTCAGCCGGTGAATCAGTCAGCTTTATATCACGGAGAAACAGCTTCAGCGTATCATATGAGTACGTTTTAAGCTCTCCGATGCTGTAAACTTTAAATGAAGTAAACGAGCTTTCATCATTGTCGAGCACTCTGCCGCGACCTGCAAAGTACGGGTAATGCTCTCTGAAATCCTTTTCCTGCCTGAGCTGCATATCTACTATCTGCTGCACGAGTTCCATTTTTTCAGGCGGCACAGCAGGAAGCGCAGCTTCAAGCTCACGGTGATAATACTCAGAGTCAGTATATTCCATCATGTATGCGTACTTTTCAGTTATGACATTGCGACCCTCCTCGAGTGCGCGCGTCAGGTCATTATAATAGCTGAATACAGTTTCCTGACTCAGCGCAGCGAACTGGCTGTACCTGTTGGCGTAAAATGTCCATTCGTCATTCTGGCATGACGCTCTGCAGCCTCCGATATTCTGTACTTTATCGAACATGAACCATTCGCGCTCTATTACGGCGTTTATGATCTCGTCCTCAGGCCGAGCATTTATTTTTATATCTTCTCGCATAGCAACCTCCTAAAATCAGGACACTTTAAAATCAGATCTTCCTATTCTTTTACGTAAACACAGGATGCCTCCTGCTGCCTGCGAAATATATGTGACGCTCCGTGCGCAGGGAACTTCAACTACGCTTATCCGTATATTCTCCGGCATTATGGGGCGTCTTTTTTTATTTTAAAGCGTAGCAGAGCACTGACAAGCTCGCTTGATCAGTGCGGCGCGTATTTTGCAACGGTGCCAGCGGAGCTTCTGCTCCGCCCGGGTTCCGGCGCGCCCATCAAGCGCGGTTACGTTGTATTCTATACATTATTTGTATTTAGAAGCTTAACCGTACATGTTAAGCATGAATACACCTATAACAGTAAGGAGCACTCCTATCCAGCCGGCTTTTGTTGTTTTCTGCTTGTATGCTATGTAACCGATTATCGGTGTTACTGCTGTGCCTATTGCGCCCCATGTGCCATAAAGCACGCCAAGATTTATCTTTGTGAGCGATATTCCCATGCAGTAAAAACAGATCACATAGCAGATTATTGATACAAGGCTCGGCTTGAGCTTTGTAAATCCTTCTGTCGCAGGAAGTGTCGATGTAGCGATTATCTCAGTAACTACCGAAACTCCGAGCAGGAGATATGCTGTTAAAAGACTCATTCAGCGTCACCTCCGTTCGATTTTTTACCGTTATCGCTCTCCTCCTTCGGCGTACCGAAAAGGTTAAGTATAACTATACCTGTGCACATGATGATTATTGCTATCCATCCTGTAGTTGATATTACCTGCTTGTAGGCTATGAGACCTATGAGCGCGGCACTTATAGTTCCGAGCGCCGTCCATGTGGCATACGCTATACTGAGGTTTATCTTCTCGAGAAGTCTCGCGAAGAGCTTGTATGATATAACGTAAGCTATGATAAGTAATATCGTAGGCTTTACAAGCGTAAACGCTTTAGTAGCCTCAAGCAGACCTGTTCCGATCTGTTCAAATAATATCGAAATGACAAGCAGAATGTAGGCTGTTTTAGCTGACATAACTACTCCTTTCAAGTAGGAGAGTCACAATTTTTAATTTTAAATACAGTAAAACACAATCAAATCTTACCTGTATATAACTTACCTGTATATAATATATTGTAACTCAAATAAAAGCAATGCGAATTTTGAAATGAATGTATAATTAATGCTACGAGTCGGCGCGGCCGCAGGCATTGATTATCAGTTATTTTTTACTCTGCAAGTATATGCATGGACGCTATGCGAGTGTCCTTTACGCCCTTCATCAGGTCGAGTGCCTGCGCTTCCATGAACGTCTCTGTAACGAATGTCAGATGCTGTCTGTTCATCTCCTGTATGACCTCTATACAGATGCTTTCTATAAGCTCCTGCTTTTCCTGATCATGTGCTCCGGCATCGTCAGTGAGAGAGAGTATGCGAAGCGCTGAAACAGCATTTTTCAGCAGCGGCAGCTCCTCTGCACCGCGGAATGACCATTTGTAAAACGGCATATATCTACGATTGAGAAGATACACTGCAGAGAGTGCTGCTTTTATGAACTCGGCGCACGCCAGATACGCCGCCTGACGTTCGCCGCGCTTTATGCAGCGAGGGTAATTGTACTGACCCGACTGCGCCATTACCGCGCATCTCGCAGCCAGTTTTTTGCGGAGCACGTCTTCAGGATAATATCCCAGAAGCGCTGTCCTTATCTCGGTAAACTGACCGAGCCTGTCCATAAAGACCTGCCCGTTCGTCACTGTGGCAAGAAAATGCTCCGGTATCCTGAACCATTCCATATTGTCTATCGGAGCGCGCTTCAGACCCGTATACCTGAAATAAAAGCTGTCTATCGACATTGCACCCGTCCTGCCGGGGTTCATGGCAGTTATATTTCGGCTTATGCCCATGTACGTTTCAGGAAGTCTGTCGTACTCCTTCTGCAGCTCTGCGCCGATGCTCCTGTAAAGCTCGTCAGGCAGCCATATGCAGAAGCCTGCTCCGAAATCATGGTCTCGCGAATACTCGTCATCAAAGCCGAGACACTCAGAGCCTTCGCCTACAAGGCCTGCAGCCATTTTATCGATATACTGCGAGAACTTCTGCTCGAGCATAGGCAGGCCGTATTCCTCGAAATACCTTCTGCTTAATTCCATTCCTTTCATTTTAATCTCTCCATTTAATCTCTCCATATTTTACATTTAATGTATTAATGAATCAAACGCTTTGCGCGCCGCGTTGACGGCGCAGCTACTCAGCCGGTGACGGCTGCTTTTGTCTTGATCTTTTATCTTGCTTTTCTTACCGTATCAAGATTTTTGCTTATTATCACGTAAGCGTCATTACGGCCGAACTGCGCTTCTGCGAGCGCGAGGGCGCGCACGTAGGCTGATTCTGATTCGTCCAGGCGGCCTGTCGCGTAATAAAGATTTCCCAGACCCGAATACGCTGATGCGAGGTGCGGGTCGCGTCCGTCGAGCTCCTGCTCGTATATCATTATCGCGTTTTTAAAGCTGTCCTCTGACATCGTGTATTTCTGCTGCTTGAGCTGAAGCTCGCCAAGATTTATGAGCGTAGTCGCCATCTCGGGACGGCACCCCGGCAGACCTTTTATTATATTGAATGCTTTATTGAGCGCCTCTTCAGCCTCCGCCAGCTTGCCCTGATAACGGTACACCATGCTGATGTTGTTGCAGAGCGCAGCCATACGATAATCGCCGTCCAGTTCAAGCTGCGACAGTATTTGTCCTGCCTGCAGGAAATAATGGAGCGCTGTTTCGTAATCGCCCGTAACGATATAGACGTCGCCTGCGTTTATGAGCGTTACCGCGTGGTTGTCCGTTCCCGTAAGCCTGAGAGCTGTTATAAGCTCAAGCGCTCTTTCGTAGAGCTGCTTCGCGCGCTCCTGGTCTCCGAGAACGCGGCATACTCCGCCGAGCTCGTTGCATGTGGCAAGCTCAAGCTCGAGGTTGCTGTTTGCTCTGGCTGTTTTGAGCCATATTTCTATATAATTTTTCGCTGCCTGAGTATCATTACGCGCAAAAATATCGTCAAGACCTTTATAAAATCCTCTGACTATTCCACTGCCCATATTCTACTCCTTCGTTTAATTCATATTAGATAACACTGAATAATACATATTTAACTATACCTTGTATTACTTTTATATTATAAAGTTTACTCTGTACGGGAAGGTCAACGGGTTTTTTGAAGAATTTTTAACGATTTTGGGGATTAACAATAAATAATACTTTTTCGTAAATACAGGACGCCAATATAGGCGGGCGGGGTCTGCTGGTTTAGTTATCTTTTTTAACGAGTATGTCAACTGTATGCCTGCCTGCTCCCAGAAGCTCCGGGCGCTCGCATGTGGCGAGGTGGTAATCGAGAAAGAGCTTAAATGTTTCTTCATCCCATGAATTGAGCCACGGGCGCATGTAGTGTGCCGGGCCGTCCGCGGATATCAGCTTTATGCGCTCGAGCTGCGCCGCTTCGGAAAGCTCGTATATGTCATCGACTCTTACAAAATCGTAAAGGTCGTTTTCGTCAGATATGCAATGAAAAGCTTCATCCAGCTTGCCTGCGCTTACTGAATCCCTTATATGCTCCTCGCGGAATCCATGGAAAAGCACTGAATATTCATTCATGCAATACGCTACGAGGATGAAGCCTCCCTGCTTAGTTATACGCTTCGCTTCCTTGAGCGCACGCAGCTTTTCCTCAAATGTAAAAAGATGGTACATTGGACCGAATAGCAGCGTTATGTCAAATTCGTTGTCAGCAAGCTTTTTCAAATCCAGCGCGTTGCCCTGTATGGCTCTCACGCTGTCGCCCTTTGAGCGCAATATGCCGAGATTGTATTTTACAAGCTCTACAGCCGTCACATCATGACCTTCATCCGCGAGCGCGAACGAGTACCTTCCCGTGCCGGCGCCTATATCAGCTATTTTCAGGCGCTCGCGTCCTGCTATGCATTCATGTATATATTTCATGGATGTAGTGAATTCCACTATGCCGCGGCGCTGCGTCAGGCGCTTTTCTTCACTGAATTTATTATAATATTTTTCTAATTCTGTCATTTCAGACATATACACCTTATTTTCCTTCCTTTATATTGCCTACGAGACGGCTCATGATATCCGTCCTTGAGAACGGTGTCATGAGATAATAGCCGTCGCAGAAGCCCGCAATGCGCTTCGCTATGTCTGTGGATATTTCGACAGCAAGCTCTGTACACTCGTCGCGCGTCTTGCCCTCGTAAATGTCGATGATTCGCTGGTCTACAGTTATGCCGCTTATCTCGCTGTTCATGAAGCGCGCGTTCCTGCTGCTGACTACAGGTATTATGCCGCCGAGCAGCTTTGCTCCGAGCGGTGCGAGACGCTCATGCGCCTTGTGCAGGTTTTCCATAGCTTCAGCCGTCAGCACCGGCTGAGTCAGGAAGCCCCACATACCGTTTTCTACTTTTTTAACAGTTCTTTCAAGCTCTCTGTTGAAATTTTTCGCGTTTATATTCAGCGCGCCGTAGACTCTTATAGGGCGCGAAAATTCATTTTCATTGAGCGACTTTATATACGCAGCGAGCATACGCGAGTTGAACTGGAAAACGCTCTTGACTTCATCACGCTCCGCTGACGGAACAGGGTCGCCGGTAACTGTCAGAACGTTTGACACGCCCTCTGTAGAAAGCGCGAGCAGCAGCGCCTTTGTTGCGTTCAGATTGCGATCGCGGCAAGTCATATGAGGTATTGCGTCTATGCCGAGCTCCCTTCTCAGCTTGCATGCCATTATGCTGCTGTCCATGCTGGCGCGTGCAGTCGCGCAGTCTGCTATAGTTATAGCGTCTACTCCGGCTGCCTTCAGCGTCCATGCTCCCGCCATGTATTTTGCGCTGTCCGCGTTTCTCGGCGGGTCGAGCTCTACAGCTATTACCTTCTCACCTCTTTCAAGCCTACGCGCAAATATATTGTGCTCTGTATCGTTAGATGATGCAGCTCCAACGCCTGCGCCTGCATGCAACGCTCCCGGAACGCTCACGCGGATCTTTGCAGGCGCTTTTTCGCCGCTGTTGATCTCAGCAGCCTTTTCGGCAAGCGCTTTTATGTGCTCCGACGAGGTTCCGCAGCAGCCGCCTACTATCGCAGCTCCGCTTTCAGTCATGAGCAGCGTCTGCTCCGCAAAGTAAGCCGGATCGCTGTCATAAAATACTCTGCTGTTTATTACCTTAGGATATCCGGCATTTGGCATTACGGCAAGTAATTTTCCCGCATCCGCTGCTATACGAGCTATGATATCTATCAGTCCGCGCATATGAAGCGCGCTTGAAACGCAGTTCAGTCCTACCGCATCCACAGCTTCACATGCCGATATCCTGGACACCAGATCCTTTACAAACATACCGTCGCGCGTGTAGCCGTCGGGCTGCGCAGCAAACGATACTATTATAAACGCATCAGAGATCCTTTCCTTTATATATGCTGCAGCTTCAGCTATACCATCATCACTGCTGTTTGTCTCAAAGATAAAGTTTTTCGCTCCACATCTGATAAAAATTTCACATACTTTTATAAATGCATCAGCCTTAGCTGCGCTGTCTACGTTCGCTCCTGCAGGTATCGGGCCTATATCGGCAAATACTGATACGTCCTTGACTTTTTTCTTCACGCCTTCATCAGTGTTTTCGTCCAATGCTCCTGCTGCTTCATTCACTGCTTCGTGCGCTGTATCCCAGGCCGCTTTTATAACGTTTTCCATCAGCTCCGGCTCACCCGCATATATCGGATTGAGCGGGTCTACCATAAATGTATTTGTCTTTATCACGTCGCATCCTGCTGCTATGTATGCCTTATGTATATTTTTTACTGCTTCAGGCATATCTATATTGGCAAGCTCACACGGTCTGCTGTAGCCGCTGTTAAGCTCGGCAAAGTAAGTTCCCATCGCGCCATCGAGCACCATTATCCTGTTTTTTACATTATCCTTGAACGACATATATTCAATAATTCCTCCTGAAATATTTACTGCTGTTGATCTCCGAATATTTTCACAAAGCGCCCGCTTCGGGCGCCTCTCGTCTGCCTGGCAGACGCAACCTTATGCACTTATTATTATACATTTGATTCAGTATATATTATATTTATTATTCATTCAACCCTTATGCGCCGCAGGTTTTCAGAGAATCTTGTTTCAAAAAAGAAACTTTACTTAAAATATTTATTTGCAGCTAAACTCACAATAATGTATAATTGATAAGATATTGTGTCTACAATACTACTTTAACGCAGCGCCTCCGGCGCGTCATATCACGCCGCGGCTGCCGTATTTCAGGAGGATAAAATTGAAAGAAAAGAAAAAAATCTCACTTGCGGGGCAGATCTTTATTGCTCTCGTGCTGGCTATCATCGTCGGCGTACTTATGGTAAATCACGTTGAATTTGCCAACTCATATATCAAACCGTTCGGTACGATTTTCCTTAACCTTCTCAAGTTTATCGTAGTGCCTATCGTGCTCTTCTCGATCATGGTCGGCGTTATCTCGATGAAGGACATCAAAAAAGTCGGCTCGATCGGCTGGAAGACAGTTGTTTACTATATGATAACGACAGCGTTTGCCATAACCATCGGTCTTATCATCGCTAATCTCACAAAGGGCTTCTTCCCTATGCTCTCTACATCCGGACTCACGTATGAGCCTGCATCGGCTACTCAGAGCTTTATGGACACGTTTGTCGGAATATTCCCTTCAAACTTTATAGCTCCGCTTTCTGAGGCTACTATGCTTCAGGTAATCGTAATGGCTATACTCTTAAGCTTCGGTATACTTATCGCCGGTGAAAAGGGCCGCATGGCGGCCGACGTTATCGAAAGCTTCAACGAAGTATTCATGAATGTCATGGAGCTTATACTCAAGCTTTCGCCTATCGGTGTATTCTGCCTGCTCTGCCCGGTAGTAGCTGAAAACGGTCCGATGATCCTGCAGTCGCTCGCAATGGTCATCCTCGTAGCTTACATCTGCTACCTTATACACGCTGTATTCGTTTACTCGCTTTCAGTATCTACAATGGGCAAAATGTCTCCGCTCACGTTCTTCAAGGGCATGGCTCCTGCTATCATCTTCGCGTTCTCATCAGCTTCATCTGTCGGAACGCTTCCTCTGAACATGGAATGCACTGAAAAGCTCGGCGTAAAGAGAGAATATTCTTCATTTATACTTCCGCTCGGCGCTACTATAAACATGGACGGAACAGCGATATATCAGGGCGTATGCTCTATATTCATCGCTTCATGCTACGGCATCGACCTGACTTTTGCTCAGATGCTCACTATCGTACTGACTGCTACTCTCGCTTCTATCGGTACTGCAGGTGTTCCGAGCGCAGGCATGGTAATGCTCGCAATGGTACTCACAAGCGTAGGTCTCCCTATCGACGGTATCGCGCTCGTTGCAGGCGTTGACAGAATATTCGACATGGGCCGTACAACGCTCAATATTACAGGCGACGCAGCTTGCGCTATCGTAGTTTCAAGACTCGAGGAAAAGCGCCTTGCTCGTAAGGCTGCCAAGTCACTTAACTAATTCAATTTAATAATATTAATGTAAAAAGTAATGCCGACCCGCGATAAAAATTATCGGGGTCGGCATTTTTTATAGCTGCAGCCGTCACCGGCTGTCGCGAAGTCTCAGTAAATAAAATACTTTAAGATATCATGAGAGGATATCCATCTAACTTAAACATTACTTCACGCCAAGCAGCACCTGGATGTAGTTGCTCATTATAGTAGCTACCTGA
>CAVGAH010000091.1:0-8302 GCA_963627215.1 bacterium
AGCTGCAGTGTAAAATGCGACAGCGTAGTTCACGAAGTGAACGTAGGAAGGCAGTATATTGCGTCTTTTTGTATATTATTCTGTTATTACTTTATTTCCGTCAGCTTTAAGTTTTGTATCACCTATCCGGACGCAGCTGTCTGTCAGCAGTACTGAAACACTTTTTTCATTTTTGGATGACTCGCCCTGCCATTCTACGCTGCTTGTGAAGTCCTTTATGTACAGGCTGCCGGGTGATACTGTTCTTTCTATGCCGTCGTCGGCCATCACATTTACTGATGATGGAACTTCTGCCGGATCATCGGCTACTACTACTATACGTCTTATCTCTTTTACACCGAGACTCTCGGGATAGCCGTCGCTGACGCATTCCCATCCGTTCTGTCCGAAAACGAGCCAGTTTGCGTCGAGCTCGTCAAGCTTTATAGACGCCATCATGCCGTCCCAGCCCTGTATGTATACAGTCGAAGCTTCGGCATACGGCCCGGCCTCTTTGACAAGGTCTGCGACGCGCCATCCGCTGCGTGAGTCTCCGGCCGCTTCAGCCTTTTCCGCTTCTGATCGTGTTCCGCTGCCGTCAGGCTTTACAGACATTACATTCTGTACGTCTCCCGTTACCTCAAATGCAGGCTCGTAGGTCTGACCCGCCTGTGACTTCCCGTCGTCCGTGGCAGTGCATCCTGCGGCGGCCGTCATCATCAGACATATTGCTGCAGCGGCGACCATTCTTACAGTAAATTTTAAATTTTTCTTCATTCTACATTCATCCTACTTTGATTCCACAGCCTCTATCATGACAAGTCCCTGTATGGTTATTCCGAACGAGCCTGACGTTCCGGCTGAAAATACCGCATTGCCGTTTTCCAGATAAACACCCGGGTCTACCAGCTCGTCTGCTGTAAATTCATACGTTTTCCCTGTAATATCTGTAAATTTATAAACATCTGTAGACATCGAGCCTATCTTTCTGAGTATGCCCGAAAGCGGCAAAGCATCGTGACCGTCAGCTTCTGTGAGCCCCATGCACTTAAGTCCCTGCGCCGCCGAGAAGAACGCCGTGTCACCGTAGTTTACCGTAAGCAGACCTTTTACGCTCATTCCCTCCTGCAGTCCCGGAGCATTGAATTCAGGTGCATTTTCACCTGTTATCGTCAGATATTTTCCGAGGAAATTATCTTTCTTTTCATTTTTCGAAAGTCCGTCTGACGCATTCATATAAACGTTTTGGACTGTATTATCATTTATATTTGCATACTGAGCGATAAGGCGCGATGTGCTCACGCATTCCTCTGCGCTGCCGTTTATGTCGATGCTTTCCTTTTCAAGTCCCTGTATCGACTGCGCGTTATTCAGGACAGTATCGAGGAATACAACGCGGTCTGCGACCTGAACGCCTGCGTCAGACTCAAAATCTATGCTCTTGAGCATCCTTACCCAGTACATGGCGCGCTGCCCTACTATTACTGACCTTACAGGGCCGTCGGCCTCGGGAAGTGCCTTTCCGCCGTCTTCATACGCTATTATTATATCACTCTTTTTAAGGATATCGGGCGGTATCGCTATTGAATATCCATCATCTGCGTTAAATCTTACCGTATTGTAGTCGCTGATATCCACGCCAAGCTCATCGAGCACTGTAGACAGAAGCGGTCCCGTAGCCTTTATCTTTACCTTTTCTCCGTTTGAGCGGTTAGCCTCGGCACGCTCAGTCACGCTGTCCAGCTTTTTAAGCTCACCAAGTGTTATGCTCTTATCTCCGCCGTCAAGGCCGGTAAGCGTTATCGTCCAGTTATCGTCTGCTCCAGCTGCCGATGCTCCGCCGTTTCCTTCGCCGGACGATGTGCAGGCGCATGCTGATACCATCACTGCAAATATCAGAATGGCAGCCACAGCTTTTTTTAGTTTACCGTATTTTTTTATAGTAATTTTATCGGTAATTCCCGATTTTTCGGATATTTTTTTGTTTATGAGTGCCATATCAGATAACACCATCCTTTTTCGTACGGCTTCCGCGCGGACGACCGCGCCTTTTAGACTCATTTCTGTTTATATGTCTTTCTAAACGACCTCTTTCTTTTTCAAGTCGCATTTCCTTTTCTTCGTATGATTCAAATGCCTCGTCCAGTTGTTTCAGACTGAGCGGTATATCTACGCCACGTTGTTCTTCATCGTTCTCTTTATCCGATACATCATCGTCCTCAAAGTCAGATATCCCGCCGGAAATGCCATATAATATACGTGCCGGCGTAAGTATCGTAAAATTATTCCTGTTGAAGTCTATAAGGCCTTCTTCCTTCATCAGCATAAGCTCGCGCGACAAGACACTTCTGTTTATACCGAGATGAGATGCCATACCCTGACGATTATCCATTATCTTTATTTGCCTGTCACTGCTCTTTCGTTCTTCAAGCCTCAGATAATAAATGATCTTTTCTCGTATGCTCTTTTCCATAAGCAATCTCGTCTGCTTCATCCATCTTATATTCTCATCAGAAAGGAGCTTCATAGCATTTGTTGCAAAACGCAGGAAGAGTGTCTGCTTACTGTACATATAATCCATCATCTTATCGACACTGAATGTTATCACAAATGTATCCTCTTCTGCCCATACATCCATATAAGAGGTCTTCACATCAGACATCATAACATCAAGACCTATCATAGAGCCCTCTCTGAAATATTTCTTTGCCGGAGCATCGACATCGCTTATATCAAGGAGCGCTGCAAGCGATCCACTTTCTATTATATACAGTTTGTTGAGTTTTTCTGTCTCAAACATTACAGCTTCGCCTTTTCTGTAAAGGCGCTTTTCAGGCCAGTTATATATAAGAAAAGTATGTAATTCCTTGTCATTCATTCCACGGAACAGACCTGTTCTTTTCATAAGCTCAAGCACTGTAAGCTCGTTCTTGCGTTCATTATGATTTCTGATCTCCGCTTCATACTGCTCATTTTTATTAACCTTTGAGTTTTTTTCGCTTTTATTTCGTTTTTCCTGCATGCAGATCTTTTTCTGATGCTCGTATTTTGCTTTTTTGGCTTCGGCTATGCGTTCTGCCAGAAATTCTGCAGTAATATTCCATTCATTTTTTCCATCACCTGCCGGGTTAACATATGTATGCTTTTCCAGCCATTTAAGGATCTCATTTCTGCTGAATCTCCAGCTGCGTGATACTTTAAATGCCGGTATCTCATTATTATGGACCATCTGGTAGATCTTGCTGTTTGAAAATCCAAGAAAAGATGCGACCTGTTCAAGAGTCATCAGATCCTTATCATCATGCTTGTCGTCTACGATCTCCTTTACATCATTATCAGCGATCTCATCAAGCGATATATAAACTGTTCTTTTACCTTCAGCCATTTACCTCACCACCCTGCTACGGCCTTAATGTCACATTTAAAATACATACATAAGCATTAATGAAATAATAAATATTAATATCATAAATACCCAGTCATATGCGCGCATCCGCACGCTGAAAAATCTTGTCCGTCTGTCAAATGCTCTGAAGCCTCTGGCTGCCATCGCAATGTTCATCTTGTCGGCCCGCCGTATAGCTCCTGCCGTCACCGGCACTACGAGCCGCAGATAAAACTGTGCGCGTTCCATCATGTTCATTTCATCGAACGCCGCACCGCGCATCTTTGAAGCGTTCATGACATCTGTGCTTTCCTCACGCAGAAAAGGCAGGAATTTCAATGCAGCCATCACCATAAATACGATATCGTACGGCAGGCGCATCTGCGAAAGAGCTGCTATGCAGCTGCGCATATCTCCTGCAGCCATTATCAGCGCAGTAAAAGTCAGTATCATAAGACGGAGCGCCGATAGAGCCGCCATTGACATGCCGTCAGACGTTACAAGTGTAATGCTCTTTACAATGATCAGAGCGTCACCGCTTCTTACAAATATGCACTGCAGTATAAACAGGCTCAGCGCAAGCCCGACCATGCCCCTTACACGGTAAAGTGCATTCATTATGCCGGCGCCTCCGGCGCCGATAAGCACAGCCGTAAAAGCGAGCACACACAGCAGACACCCGGGATCGCGCGAAAGCACCGATACCATTACGATACACACAGATGCAACCATCCTTGAGCGTGCATCAAGCGCACTTAGCAGACTTTTTCTGTGAGACGTTGATTTTCTGTTTTTTCCGGGCTGTTCATGGCACGGCGCCAGTGGAGCTTCTGCTCCGCCCGGGTTTCGGTGGAAGATTATGGAATCTCCACCGAAAGTCGGGAATGGAACCCGCCGCTTATAGAAGCGGGCGACATCTGGCGCTACGTTATAATTTACATTATCTATATTTTTTGTATTATTTATTTCTTCAAGCTTTATCTCACAGTCAGCATATTCATCAATAAACGAACGTTCATGACTTATCATCACTACGCCCGCCCCGCGGGCGCTCATATCCCGCATAAGCTCGCCAAGTCTCTTGCAGCCCTCCATGTCAAGTCCGGACGTCGGTTCGTCCAGTATGATATACTGTGTGTCAAGAGCTGTCACCGCTGCAAGCATGACGCGCTGCTTTTCACCCTGGCTCATCGTTCCCGGATATTCATCAGCCTTTTCGCTCAGCCTGAAATATTCCATTGCACTGACTACTCGCCTGTCTATTTCGTCTTGTGTTATGCTTTCCTTTTCAAATTTCTTACGGTTTCTCAGACCGTAGGCTATTTCCTCATAAACTGTCTCGCAGAAAAGCTGTCTCGTTGGATCCTGATACACAAAGCCGACAGTCCGACCGATGGCGCTCAGGCTCATGCCTGCTGTATCAATATCGCCGTCTGTGCCTCCGCATATTACGACTCTGCCGCTTTCCGGTCTGAAAATGCCTGTAAGAAGGCGGGCAAGTGTTGTTTTGCCGCATCCGTTTCGGCCGGTGACGACCGTCACCTCGCCTCGTCTGAAGCTGCATGAAAGACCTTTTATTATGTAATTGTCACCTTCCGGATATTTGAAGGATAGATTTTCTACTCTTATCATTTCTCCGCTTTTATTTTTTTCGTCTGACATATCTTACATTTCCTGTATATTGTTGACCTTCTGCATGTCTATAAATTCATCCGCATAATCCACATTATCTAGCCAGTGCTCTACAACTATCAGCGTTTTTCCGTCAGCCTTAAGCTTCAGTATTGCATTATGGACCGTATCTCTGGCAGGCTCGTCGAGTCCCGTCATCGGTTCATCGAGTATAAGGACCTCCGGATGCATCGCAAGAACGGCTGCTATGGTCACTAGCTTTTTCTGACCGCCCGATAATCGTGAAGGGTCACGAAGCGCCAGATGCTCTATATTGAAATATTTCAACTGTTCATCTACCCGCTGACGCATATTTTCATACGGTATGCAGAGGTTTTCCAGCCCGAAGGCTATCTCATCCTCTACTGTTGAGCATATGAGCTGGTCGTCAGGATTCTGAAATACCATTCCTGCCAGACCTGTCCGTTCTGCTTCGTTTGCCTCACTTATTTCTATGTCCATAAAGTCGTCTCCGACCATGCTGTCCGAAACGCCTACTGATGCTTTATATGTCACCTTGCCTGAAATATCAGCCTTTATGACTGACGGCATAAGTCCGCACAGCGCGCTGCACAGCGTAGATTTTCCGCAGCCGGAGCGTCCTGTTATAACTACAGTCGTTCCTTTTTTTACCGAAAAGCTCATATTTTTTATTATGTACTTGCCAGGTTTATACGCAATAGACAGGTCGTTTACCGTTACCGCATCTATCAGGCGGCTTTTATCTGTTTGAGCCATTGCTTATCGACCTCATTTTTCGACTTCTATTACATTTACATATTTCGCGCAGCGAGTTCCGAATGTGTCATCGACTGCTATTATCCTGAACGGGCCGTTTCCTCCCTCTGCCCTGCTCTTAAGGAGCTCGCCGTCCTTCTCGTAAACAATAAGTATACAATCATCAGCCATCACTTCGTCTGCATCAAAGGCTGTTGTATAGCCGTCTTCAGACTTTACCGTAATACTTTTCTCGTCACCTGTAAGCGTTATGCCAGCCGCAGCGATGACATCCTTTAAATTTACGCCGCTGAACACGCCGTCCTCGTCATGACCGCTGCTCGATGATATATGCTTTTTTATATCTACGCGCTCCATCGCCTGCAGGTTCTGCAGCTCAAACACTGCCGCCTGCTCGCCGCCCGATACGACAGTTATCTTGCCTGCCTCGGCATCGGCGGCTGCGCCTGAGTTATTCAGCTTAACAAGAACTGCGCAGGCGAGCACCAGGACGATCATCACGACTGCTATTATTGCAGCAGCTGTCTTCTTTCCATGCTGTGTACCGTTGCTGCTCTTACGGGGCGGCCGGGCCGCCGCTTTTTCGTCAGGCATTGCTGCATTCTGCATATCTTCTGTATTATTCATATGTACCTATACCATACTTTCTCAGTGACTTCAGCAGCGCCCAGGCAAGCAGTCCTCCTACTCCGCCGGAAACGGCAGCTATGCATACGCTGAGCAGCAGCGGTATGAGCGGCAGGCTGAAAAATATCGCGTTCACGCACAGCGTTCCTGTTACGTTTGCTGCTATTCCTGCCAAAAATGCTGTAATGCTGCTGTCTACTCTGCGCCTTATGATCAGAAGGATGATATCTATCGCCACGCCGGGGAGCGTGTAGCTGAAAAGGCTCATGATGCCATGTGAGCCGTTCATTCCTACCATTATCACTATTATCGCCTGCGTAAGGCCTGTGAGTGTCGCTGTACCGCGCTTGCCTGTTAGTCCGAATGCTACGACGAGCCACATCATGTACAGGCCGCCTGCAAGCGAGCCGCCCGGTATCATGAGCGAGCCGGATATCATGTGAGCCAGCGGGACTACTATCGGCTTTATCGCAAGTCCGAGCGCTGCCATCGATGCCGAGAGCACGAGGTCACGTATCGTAAACCTTCTTAAAATACCATTTACTGTCATTTATCTGTCACCACGTAGAGCTTTCCTGTCTTTGTGTCACGGTATACCGTCCCGTAGCTCTCATAACCGTCAGTTTGTTCCAGGTCAGGCTGCTCGCCGTCCTGAAGCCCCTCTACGTTAGCTACCGGATTGCTTGTATCGATATCGGCCTTCTGCACTGTTGCACCGACATCTACGTTCCAGTTGATTATAAGGGCGAGCATCAGACCGCACGCAAATACGAGCATTACATCGGCCAGGTTTGCAACGCCGTCCATAGGGTTTATGCTCTCGCTCTCAAAGCTTTCTGACTCTCTGAGTCTTCCGCTTCCGAATCTTCTTATCACTTTATCTTCCCCCTTTGTTTACTGCTCTCCATCATCGGATGCATCAGCTGTTCTATCGTTTTTCATTACCTCAAGTACGCACTCGGCACCCATCTCAAGCGCTGATATGTAGTTTGAATACCACGAACGGCGTATCGCAGATATTATAAATGCCACAGCCGCACTTATCAGGCCGGCTACAGTCGTGTCGAACGCCGTAAGCAGCGATGTTGAAAGCGTATATGTATCACCCTGTCCAAGTGCTATTATCCCCGGTCCGAGCGGGATCAGCGTACCAAGTAGACCGAACATAGGTCCGATGCGGGATATTATGTCACTTACCTTGAGTATCTTTTCATAATGAGAACGCTCCTCGTGAAGGAGGCGTACCGCCATAGACTCACGCATGAGCGGTGTTATCGAATGATGCTCCGTAAGCTCAAGCAATGCTTTTTTCTGACGCTTAAGAAGTCCGCTTGTACGAATGACCTCCGCTGTCTTTTCAGCCGCCAGGCGGCTCTGTTCTTCCCTGCTCTCAGCTTCCTTTTCCGATAAGTCAGCGCATTCCTGTATACGGTCGGCAAACTGCGGCATATTCTGCTTCATGTGGCGGCGTTCTGTGAATATCTCGCCTATAAGTGTTCCGACGAGCAGTACAGTCACTGCTATTAAAAAAAGAAGTATCACCATTACAGGTGTCTGCAGTCCGCTTGAGACTGCTCTGAGCGCGTTGCTTAAATCACTTGAGATCATCTTTTACCTCCGATCTTCCCCTTTTATTTCTTTTTATTTCTTCTTACTTCTTCTTACTTCTTCATGTTTCTCTTATGTTCTTTACCGTTCAGGTCTTTTCTGAATTTCAATGCTCTTCCTGCAACCCCGGCACACAAAATACCGGCGGCTCCGCCGCCCATCACAGGCAGCATCGGATTATCCTCTTCCTGCGGGGCAAGCGGCGTTGCATCGCTTGCCATCTCGTAAACTCTCCAGTTCTGTACGCCGCCTATGTCGCTTGAGCTTATCACCTTTGCCGGAACGGGATTGGTG
>CAVGAH010000092.1:0-8296 GCA_963627215.1 bacterium
GCGCCATATCTATCGAATGCACAGCAGCGTTCAGCATGTCTTCTTCTGCTTCGCATCTGCTTCGCTGCGACCACATCCTTGCGCTCATAGCGCTTTCGTCTACCTGTTTATACGCAGAGAGCGCTTCGGCATACCTGCCTGTGCTGAAAAATATTTCTGCCATATCTGACGGACGTATACTTTCAAACTTTCTGTTTTCAACTATATTAAAATCAATATCTTTTATGAGATGCTCGGCGCGCACATGCAGCGGCGAATTTTCTCCGACTGATATAAATACCTCGCGCGCTTCCGGCTCTTTCTTCATGAGGTAGAGAGCCATCGCCTTTTTAAATTTGAGCAGCTCTGAGCGGCTGTATTCCTGTGACCTCTTCACGAGCTCATAATACGCCTCTGTGAGCCTGCCCCTTTTTATAAGCGCATCAGTCTCCTTAACGACTTCTATCGCAGCCGACTCTTCATTGTCGAGATAATTCCTCTTTACGTCTGCAGCTTCAGCCTTTTCAGGCTCATATTCAACATAATCAGGCTCAAATTCAGCAAGAAGTCTCTTTCTTTCCTCCGCAGCCTCACGGCTGCCCGCATCATCAGCGCCGTTCCTTTGCGCTCTGTCATAATAAAAGAAGGCGTCCTCATTCTTTCCCTGAGCTTCAAGTACACGACCCTTTAGCAGACACGCATCAGCTCTTTCATGACCAAGGTCGAGCATTACATCTGCAATATAATCAGCCTTCTGTATATCATCGTTTTTAAGATATATCATGCCGAGCGGATAATACGCTTCATAGCATTTATAATTGTCGGCTATGGCATTTTCCAGACGCTGTGCGGCTGCTTCTGTGTCAGATTCATTGCATGCAGCTCTCATGCTGTCGCGCACCTTTGACCTGAACGGAAGCATATCTCTTACAACATCAACACCGCCTGTACACTTTACATCAGCAAGCTTTTTTCTCATGTCCAGCACGTCGGGATGCGTAGGGCAAAAGCTGCTGAGACTGTTCATTGCCTTTTCCGCAAGATATATCTGACCTTTTTCGAGATATCTCTCTGCTGACTCTGCAGCTTCCATAATATGCCTTATATCTTCATCGGAGCTGTCTGACGATATGTACGCGTATCTGAGCGGTTCTTCTGTGCTCATCCTGTCGAGGATGCTGTTTACCGCAGCATTACTGTAAATATCAGAAAGCATTACAGGTCTGTTTTTTATGTCAGCTGCATTGCATACAGCTCGCCATACCTTTGACGGTACATATTCATGTGTGAGCATGAAATCTACTACCTGAACTGCAGTTTCGTCAGGCTCCTCGCTGTAAGCCTCCCTTACCGCCTTTTTCCAAGGCTCAGGGTCTATTCTTGAACGAAAATCATTGTATATGCCTTCGAGCGTTTTCTTTAACTTTTTTAAAATTCCATTGTTACCCATAGTAGTGTCTCCTTACCCTGTTCTAATCTGTTAAGTATAACACAAAAGTTCATTGAATTTATATATTAAAATGAGGACATACTACTATAGGCACAGCTATTTTTCCTTAAAACATCATTAAGATATATCATATATACGAGGTTTCATAAAATGAACAGAAATATTCCCGTTTCATCTTCACTCGAAGCAAATCTGAAGCGTATATCAGACATATTCAACGGAGATAAAACAATAAAAATAAGGCGCTTTTCTTCGCCTGCCGTTCCCGGACTCCGCGCCGGTGTTGTATTTGTTGACGGTCTTTCAAGCGACCTGATAATAAATCAGAATATAATAGCGCCGCTCGTCCGTTTCAGCGGCGAGCTTCACGCCACTCCTGGCGAAAGTCTGATAAAAGCCGTATCTGAAAATATCCTCTTCGGCGATGACATATCGTTTTCATCGGACTTAGACCAATTGATAGACGCCGCGCTCACAGGCGATGCTGTAATGTTTGCAGACAACTGCAACGAAGGCATCGTCATAGCCGCTAAAAGCTGGTCGCTGCGCTCAGTTGACGAGCCTGACTCAGAGCGCGTTATATCCGGTCCTCACGAAGGATTTACAGAATCTGTAATTCAAAATCTTTCTCTCATACGCCGCCGGATAACTAATACAGGACTGAAATATGAATTTTTTCAGGTAGGCGTCAGGACAAAGACTGTCGTCTGCATGTGCTTCATGGACGGACTTGCTGACGAAAAGATACTGTCAGACCTGCGAAGCCGCATAAATTCAATAAATATAGACTGCATATTTGACGCAGAATATATAGAAGAGATAATAAAGGACGGGCGCTATTCGCTCTTTAAAACTACAGGCTCGACACAGCGCCCCGATGTCGTTGCAGCAAAGCTGATGGAGGGGCGCGCCGCGCTCATAATAAACGGCTCACCGGTCGCAGTCACAGTACCGTATGTTTTTATGGAATATTTCCACTCGCCTGATGATTACTACAGTGACGCATATTATGCGACATTTAACCGTCTGCTCAGGCTCGTCGGATTTTTCATGACTATAAGCCTTCCTGCTATATACCTCGCTTTAGTCACATTCCACCATGAAATGCTCCCTGTAAAAACTCTGCTCTCGGCCGCGCAGTCGCGTACCGGAATGCCGATGTCGACACTATGCGAGATAGTCATACTGATAATCATATTTGAAATGATCCGCGAAGGCAGCGCAAAAATCCCATCGAGCATAGGCACTGCATTCTCGATAGTCGGAGGGATCGTCCTGGGACAGGCGTCAGTCGACGCTAACTTCGTCAGCCTTCCTATAGTAATAATAGTCGCGTTCACAGGCATAACAGGCATGATAGTCCCGCAGCTGAAGGGTCCCGTACTTTTCCTTCGCTTTATGCTGTTGCTTTTCGCTGACATAATGGGACTTTTCGGATTTATGCTCGGCATGATGTATATACTCTTTATGATCTGCTCGCTCGAATCCTTCGGTATATCATACACATCCCTCACATCTCACGACCTGAGACAGGCTCTGACAGACACATTTATACGCCGCCCGTGGCCCGACATGAGAAAGCGCCCGGCTGTAGGCAGCCGCAACATTATACGCCAGAGACCAGTAGAAGAAACGCATGATTCCGAAAACAGCAGCGGCTCCGAAAAGGTCGACAATCGAGGTAATGATAAAAATGAATAATTTATCATATGCAAATATTCACAGTTCAAACGAATGTTTTTTGCACGGCCTCGCGCGCCCGGCGCGCACACTGTCGCTCCTGCTCATTCCTGCAGTCATAACCGTTTTATCACTGTCGCTCACCGGCTGCGCCGGCAGAGAGCTCGACAGCATAGCGATAGTCACATGCCTTGAAGTAACTGCCGATGACAGCGCTTATCATGTGCAGGCTGAGATCGTCAGGCTGTACGATACAGAAAGCGAGCCGGGACAGGATACAGAAATAATAGCAGCGTCAGGAAGCAGCCTCAGACAGTGCATCGACAATCTTAATGAAGCTGAGGTCCTGCACATATATCTCGGGCATCTGCGGCTCATAATTTTCGATAAAGCCTTCCTTGATTCGATATCGCACTCTGAAATAGAGGATATCATAAGCTTCGCCGTCGAGAACCATGAGCTGCGCTTCAATACGGCTGTCGCTGCGTCCGCTGATGAGCTCGGCATGGCCATAAGCGGAGAGAGCGCTTCGACCGGAAACCGCGGTATAGACCTCAGCGAGCGCATACGCAGTCTGGACGTCCGTTCTGAGCTTTGCGACATTATAAATCATGCAGACGGCGAAGCGGAGCCTGTCAGGATGCCTGTTATCACAGTATCTGAAATGAACGGCAAGAGCATCGCTGTAGTAAAAACTGATGAACGCTATATATTAAATTTACAGTAATTTTTAATAATTTATTTTAAATATATTATTCATATACCTGAAAGGAAGCCTGATAATATGCGACACAACAGCATCCTATTCTCGCGCCCCGAGCCCGGCGTACTGAGCATGTATGAAAAAATATCAGTCTGCATCATATTTATGTCGGACGCTGTCATCATGACAGGAAGATTTTCTGCTGCAGGCACTGCAGACTGGCTGGCCGCGCTGGCCGGCGCTTTTATAAGTATTCCGTTCATAATTTCAGCTTCATTTATAATACGAAGATACGGAAGCAGTATGCTCATGCGGAGCCTTGCTGTATTTTTTTCGGCTTTTGCCGTTCTGATATCGCTTTACGTATTTTCTGACTTTGTAAAAACATGCGTCGTTCCTGAGATAAATATCCTGCTCATACCTGCCGGCATACTTGTAACTGCCTTCTACTCAGCATTTCGCACCATGAATACTCTGTGCCGTGCCGTTCACATGATAATGCCCGCAGTCGTAATTTTCTGCACAGCTGCGCTCATAATAGCTTCAACGTGCTTCCGTACAGATAATATAACGGGCAGCGCTTTTCTGCCGCCTCTTAAGGCCGCATCAGCCGCGGCTGTCCTTGCCGTCGTATATACTGTAAAAGGCATGCTGCTTCTTTATCTTTTTTCCTTCGGAAAGAGCCTTAGAAACGACTGCGCTGCTGTGTGCGCGGGGACGCTCGTATATGGGGCTGTTATATCGCTTATGCTTTTCATAGCGCTCGGCGTGCTCGGTGCAGGACTTTACAGCAGGCTGACATATCCTCTGTATTATCCTCTGGGGCTTACAAGCATCGGTGACTATTTCGAGCGTACTGACATTATTTCAGTTATAATATTCATGATAATGCTCGTTTTTAAGACGGGTATATTTATTCGAATAATACTCGTCGCATGCAGCGTCAGGAAACAAGCTCATTTATAAACTCACGTATATGTCTCTTTATTACGCCGCTCGCCCCGTATTCCGCAGGCTCCTCCCTTACTGCCGGATGCTTATCGATCTCTGCGGCAGCACTGAATCTGTCGTATGAAAAAACTGTGTTTACAGGAGCTGCCGGGTCAGTCGATGCAGTACGCGCTTCATCGGCTTTTATATCAGAAGAGACATTAAATGTCCTTCTCATCGCTTCTTCTGTCAGAGCTATCATTTCATGTATATCATTTTCATTTTCAAGTATTTTGCTGCGATATTCGTTAAGCGCATCGCGATGCAGCATGCCGAAGCCGCACATTCTTTCTGCCTGCTCGGTCAGCATCACTGTCTCGCTCCCGATCGAGCTTTCACGGCTGAAGCCCGGCAGATACATGAGTTTAACGCTTCCGTTCATCTCTGAAAAAAATATATTCTCACGTTTGAGGCTTATCTCATTTTCCGGTATAAGATAATTTCCACAGTCACGCACAGCCTTAAGTATACTGAGTATCACCCCAAGAAATGACTGCATGCTGTCAGCTGCCCTTGCAATATATTCGTCAAACCTGCTCATTCCTGCCGTTATATAAAAAATATCAGCGCCGTCTCCCTCAAAAATGCACCGCATACCTACGAGCGAGCCGCACATATTGCCGAATATCACTCTCTTTTCATACTCGCCCGGCACGAGATTGTCGTATGATATATGTATGACCTTATCATCAGACGATACCTGCTGGATATTTCTGTCATATAATTTCATATTGCTTCCCATCATCTTACTTACCTCCACACACACTGCACGGGCTGTAATTCTTTATCACAGCATCTGCCCTGTCCATATCTATAACGTACTTGTCTACAGAATTACATCCGGAATTATGATATGAGCCACCGTACCTGAAAATGTATACCGTGCTCCCGCTGCTTTCATTTCCGTCTGCGCACAACGGACACGGCTTGTATTTTTTCCTTATTTCTGAATCGAGCGTCGTTTCGACTGCATATGAGTTTACGTATCTGCAGCCCGTTCCGTGATACCTTCCTCCCGCCCGCGGAAATACGCAGACGACGTTTCCGTCCTCATCGGCAGCCATGCGCTCGAAACCGAACGGAGCAGCTCCCGATATCTCCTTGCCGCTCCAGTTTCTTACAACTATAGCGTTGCTTACTGCGGCATTTTTTACAAATGCAGCAGGGACTGCTATTTTCGTATCATAGTCGAAGCTGATCTTATACAGCCGGTCTATGCCGTCGTAAGCGTCTGCAATACCTGTCGGAAGCCACGAGATATCAAGCCTGCTCCTGTCAAGTCCTGCCGTTCCTGCTGCATTCCCTGCGCCCGGAAGCAGCGGCGCCGTCATCTGAGCAGACGCCTCGCGAACTTCATTTTCTACAGTACTGAAAACTATTATGTCTGTATGGCATATTCGCACTATATAAATAAGCGTCACGACGGCTATTATGAACACGGGCAGCATAACGGCCGCTTCTGTAATAATGCTTCCTCTTTTTCCCTGTGTTTTTATTCCAATACATATCACCCACTCTATTCTTTAATGATATACGAATGTGACTGGCTCATGCTTATCGTCCGTCCCCGGACATACGGGCTTATGCTCCGCTTTTTTATATCTGCGCTCAACGCTGTTCCTGCAAAATGATCTGCTATGAGGAATTCCTCCCTTACGCTTCCTTTCATATTTATCTGGATCAGATCCATGATCCGCAGGAGTTTGACATCTTCCTTTTCTGTCATCATAAGGAGCTTAAGATAATTTTCGTATGTCATCACGCTGTTTCCGTTTATGCGTATATAACCGCCGTCAGCTTCGGCTTCCATCAGACTGCTCAAGGTTACCGCCCATGTATCATCGCTTTTCATTATCGGTACGCCGTTTCCGGCTTCCAGATTTTTCATATCATTTACTGTCTCAACTGCACTCCACACTGCAAGTATTACATATTGAGTAAGCTTCGCCCAAGGGCCGGGCGTCAGAGCTTCAGCCATAGCCATAGCTTCGCCTTTTTTACCGGCATCAGTAAAAACATACGCTGCATTCATTGCTTCTCTTACAGAAAATATCGCTGTGTATGCTCTCCTGTAGTTAGCCTTGTCTGACATATTTCCGTACAGGATATACTCGACTTCATTCTGGAAAAAGCCTGTTTTTGACGCGCTGCTGTGATCTCTGAAATAGTCTGCAGCATACTGGGCTATCATGTAATTCTCATAGAGCGCGCCTATACCGTTCGCTCCTGAAAATATATATTCGATCATTCCCGAGCCGTCGAATGCTCCCTTTCCGCTTACTCCGTGCGTGACCGAAGGCAGGCTGTCCTTTATACGCCTGTTTCGCAGTACATTGTCGCTTCCCGGCGTCTGAGCCTCAGTATTCCTTGCTTCCTCGCCTTTTTTCTTAAGCATCCTGTGAACGTTCCTTATAGACACAAAATCAGTGCCGTCGGCTACTGCACCTCCGTTTGCCTCTGCACTTTCCTTCTGAGCCTGCTCTGCTCTGTCCATTGCAGACTCTTCATCATCTGTAATCCGCTTTATTTCATCTCTGTTTTTTATGCCGGAAATTATATCACCGAGACTTTCTGACACGATGTCAGCAGCATCATCTGCCGCTCTGTATTTCATGAGTTGAGTTATCTGAAGCTTAAGATTTTCAGGCTCAGCAAGAGAATACGCTGCATTTTCCGCGCTTACAGACTCAACGCTGCTCCTTTTCAGCGGCGCTGCATCAAATGTTTCTTTCAACAGTTTTTCTGCGTTTTTCTCTACGCTTGACTCATCCATTTCAAACCCGAATATTCCGTAGCGTTTCTGAAGCTCTTTATCATAGCACGACAATATCACTCTGCCTGCATTGTCAAGAGCAGCGTCTGCTGTATTTTCAGCTGCGCGTCCTGACGCAAGCTCACTGACCACACTGAGCGCTGATGCTATCGACATGAATATAACGGTGAGCAGGACGGCAGCAGAGCCGCAGCGTTTTTTTATTATACTGTTCATTCGTTTTCCGTGCTCCCGGCGTAAGCGTTTTCATTAGTATCGTCTCCGACAGCGTCATTTCCGAAAATACCGCCTATAAGCTGCTTTTTCCATATAAGCTGCGCCTCATTGACGGCAGAGCACTGTATCATGTATGCATCGCTGCGCGAAGCACTGAACATGCCTGACATTGACAGCTCTGCCGTATACGATGCCTTTACCCTTCCAAAAAGCAGACCGCTTTCTTCTGTAATACTGTATCCGTTCCTTCCGCCTGATGCTTCGCTGTAAGCTGCGTCATAATATCCATTATTATATCCATCATCGCCGCTATCGGGAGCATTATATTTTCCTTTTACGGCATCATATATTTCGCCCGTTCTTTTTACTGAGCGAGCCGTATCATCTGCTGTGCTCCGCGCGTCTATGCTCATAGCGGATGCTTTTGCGGAGCACGAGTAAAAATGTACCATGGCTGCCACCGACATAACGCTTACTACTATGATCACCGGATAAACGAGCGACG
>CAVGAH010000093.1:0-2030 GCA_963627215.1 bacterium
GTACGCTACCTGGATCTTGTGGATATCGGACTTCAGCTCGTCAAGGTCGCGCTCTATCTTCATGACGCCCTTGTCGAGTATGCCGATGCAGTCACAGATGCCCTCCATCTCACGCAGATTGTGTGAAGACACGAGCACCATCATGCCTGACCCTGAAACATCCTCTATCACATACTTCCATACAAGCTTTCTGATTATCGGATCGAGTCCGTCTATAGGCTCGTCGAGTATCAGATACGTCGGATGCGTACACATCGTAAGTATAAATGCGGCCTGCTTCTGCATCCCCTTTGAGAAGTTGTGTATCTTCTTCCTGCTCTGCAGCCCGAACTTTTCTACCATTTCGTCGTATCTCTCCTGATCCCACACAGGATAGACAGACTTGTAATATTTTACAGCGTCCTTCATCGTAAAAGTCGCCAGATAACTCAGATCATCCGGGATATAACCCAGCTTCTTCTTTATCTCCGCATTCTCATATATCGGCTCGCCGTCAAACAGTATCTCCCCTGAATCCTGCTTCAGCACGCCTGTAAGATGCTTGATTATAGTCGTTTTACCCGAGCCGTTCGTCCCGACCAGACCATATATAGAACCGCTCTTTACATTTAAAGACAAGTCATTCAGCGCATGATAATCGTCGAAGAACTTGTTCACATTCTTTACCGTGATCAACTCTGAACACTCCTCTCTCCATAGATCTCATCGATCTTTTTTCTGATCTCATCGGCCGTTATGCCGAGATACATAAGCTCCCTTATAGCTAACGTAAGTTCTTCCATGATCTGCTTCACTCTCTTCATGTCTATCTGCTTTTCCTCGCGCGCAGCGACAAAGCAGCCCAGTCCCGTTACCGTATAAATATACCCCTGATGCTCTAACTCCCGATACGCCTTTTGAACCGTATTAGGATTAACGGTAAGAGTCTTAGAAAGCTCCCTCACAGACGGAAGCTTCGATTCCGCAGGCAATACACCCGTAACTATCAGTTCCTTGACATTGTCAATGACCTGCTCATAAATCGATTTCCTGCTTTTCAGATCAAGCTGAAACAAGCTTCATACCTCCTTCCTGAATAATCTAAATCAACTTCAATTAATAAATCACAGCCTTGCGTGCGCCCGCGCACCGTATGCCGCGCCGCGACCCATACGAACCGCAAACGTCGCCGCGCGGCTCTGCAAAAAAGGCCTCCGGCCCGGCGCGTCCTCCGGACCCCCCCCTCGCCGTGTTTATAGTGTACTATCATTCATAGTACACTGTCAACAGTAAAAAGCCTTAACATTACCTTAAGAACTCTTAAGAAACATCAAGACTCCTGAATTACCATATTATCCTGCATACCGTACCACTTCGCACAGTCGCACTGATGCTATCGCCGCTTCACAGCATTCCATATGAGCATCAACAGCATAACGATGATCACCCCCGTGCAGAAGCCACTCATATCAATCCACACGTCCTTTACGCTGCTCGTCCTGCTGCCCGTAAACAGCTGTATCGTCTCATCGGCGAGCGCAGTGCTCATCCCTGCCAGCAGCACCCAGCCACAGCTCACACGCATCATGCCTTTAAGAATAATAGTAAGTACGATCCCAAACACTGTGAACTCTGTAATATGAGCGAGCTTTCTCATAACAGCATTACGCGGCACGTGTATCCAGCTTATGCCCTGCAGCTTAGCCGCCAGAAAATTTCTAAAGCCTATGCTTATAGTATCCGATCTGGCGCCGGGCATCATAGAATTGCCCCATATAAAGCACAGCACCAATATAGCCGCAATAAGCATTACAACAAACCCCGCGCTGAATCTTCTTCTTTTCATTTATTCATTGACCCCTTTTTCTATTTTCTTATTCTATTTTTCTGCAGCCAGATTCTGCTCCCAGCGCCATGAATCTCTGCACATTTCTTCAATTCCCTTTTCAGCCTTCCATCCAAGTACTCTTTCTGCCTTTGATACATCCGCATAGCACTCTGCTATATCACCATCGCGACGACCTGTTACTACATACGGAACATCCACACCG
>CAVGAH010000093.1:2040-8245 GCA_963627215.1 bacterium
GCGACCTGTTCCGAGATTGAATATCTCCGTACCCTTGTGTGAAACAGCGTAATCAAGTGCAGCAACGTGACCCTTTGCAAGATCCATTACATGTATATAATCACGTACACCCGTTCCGTCAGGAGTCGGATAATCGTCACCGAATATTGACAGCTTTTCGAGCCTTCCCGAAGCTACCTGTGTTATATACGGCATAAGGTTATTAGGCGTACCTGAAGGTCTTTCGCCTATGAGGCCACTCGTATGAGCGCCTATAGGATTGAAATATCTCAGAAGAACTACAGAAAGCTCACGATCGGCCACCGTCGCATCAGTCATGATCTGCTCTATCATCCACTTCGTCCAGCCGTAAGGATTTGTACATGTACCAAGCTTCATAGTCTCAACGAAGGGCACCTTATTGTCCATACCGTAAACAGTCGCAGACGAACTGAATATTATATTCTTAACGCCAAACTCCCTCATTACCTCCATGACAGTAAGCGTAGCATCCAGATTATTCCTGTAATATTCAAGTGGCTTCTGAACAGACTCACCTACAGCCTTGTAGCCTGCAAAATGCATAACGGCTACAATGTCATTTTCTCTGAAAACAGCACGCAGCGCCTCAGCATCTGATACATCAACGTTATAAAACTTCGGAGCTTTTCCCGTTATCTGCTCTATACGTCCTATCATATCCTCAGAGCTGTTGTAAAGGTTATCAGCAATAACAACATCATAACCCTGCTCTATCAGCTCTACTACAGTGTGGCTGCCTATAAATCCCGTTCCACCTGTTGCAAGTATACTTCCTGTATTTTCCATCATATATTATGACCTCATTTCCGGTAATTTAATTTTGTATATCGACCCCATAATACTCCCGAAGTTCCGGATAATCAACAATGTGCTGCAATATTTTACTTAAAATACACGATCGTTCCTTCAAGTATCTCAGCTGCAGCTGCCTCCGCAGACGCCTTATCTGCAGCACTTACAGTTATATACACCTTAAGCTTCGGCTCAGTTCCGCTCGGGCGCACTACCACTGAACCACCGTCAAATGCAAGCTTCAGCATATCCGCAGGCGGCAGTCCATCTATACCGTCAGCAAAATCAAGCTTACCGATCACATTTCTGCCTGCGATCTCAGCTATATCTCCACGGAAATTATTCATTATCTCCTTCATGCGGTCAAATCCCGCAGCACCCTCAAACGTATAAGAATGAACACTGTTAAGGCAGTATCCGTATTTTTCATATATCTGAGCCAGTCTTTCAGTAAGGCTGACCCCCTTAGACGCATAATAGCAGAACATCTCGCATATCAATAACGAAGCGTCAACACCATCCTTATCACGTACATAAGGGCCTGACAGATAACCGTATGATTCTTCAAAGCCAAATATGAAAGAATCCAGTTTTCCTATATTTTCCATTTTCAAGATCTGTTCACCAATAAATTTAAAGCCTGTCAGAACATTTACAGTACGCACACCGTAGCTATCAGCGACCTGCTCTGCAAGGTCAGTGCTGACTATACTCTTTATCATAACAGGCTCTTCCGGCATCTTTCCATGCTTCACACGCTGCGAGCATATATAATCGAGCAGCAGCACACCCGTCTGATTTCCGGTAAGCAGCGCATAGCCGCCCTCCGCAGAAGCGTCCTTCACAGCAACGCCTACGCGGTCGCAGTCAGGGTCAGTTGCCAGAAGCAGGTCTGCACCCAGACGCTCCGCGTACTCTATGCCGGGCGCCATAGCCTCGCGTATCTCAGGATTAGGCGACGGGCACGTCGGGAAATTTCCATCCGGCTCCTCCTGTTCCTTTACTACAGTTATATTAGTATAACCAGACTCGCGCAGAGCACGCGTAACAGGCTTCAGACCGGACCCATTGAGCGGACTGTATACTATCGCTATATTTCTGTCGAGCTCATCGCCATATAAAACTGACTGACCTTTTACTTCCTCTATAAATGCAGTATACACATCGTCAAAAATGTACTCTATCTGCCCGCCGGCCAGGCCGGCCTCAAAATCAGACGTTTTTACATCTTCGAAAATGTCAAGTTTTTCTATTTCTGCCAGTATTGCTTTTGCCGCCTCCGTAGTGACCTGGCAACCATCATTGCCGTATACCTTGTAGCCATTGTATTTGCTCGGGTTATGCGACGCAGTGACCATTATGCCCGCAGAAGCACCCAGCGCACGTACTGAGTATGACAGCGCCGGAACAGGCATAAGCTGCGGCCAGATATATACTTTAATGCCGTTAGCCGCCAACACCCCTGCCGCAACACGTGCAAACACATCAGACTTTATCCTGCTGTCATAGCTTACAGCCGCAGACGGCGCATCGAAATGCGCATTAAGATAATCAGCAAGCCCCTGCGTAGCCTTCGCTACAGTATAAACGTTCATACGGTTCGTACCCGCTCCTATAACTCCGCGCAGTCCTGCAGTTCCGAAATCAAGATCTCTGTAAAACGCATCTTCTATACGAGCCGTGTCACCTTCCATATCCTTGAGCTCCGCTGCCAGATCAGACTGACCGACAGCCTTTTCACACCATATTGCATACTTTGTCATTGTTACTTCATTCACTTTCCAGTACCTTACCATTCATTTCACATATTTCTATCAGCTATCAAGTATACACGATTATTATGTCACGCGCAATCCATATTATATAAATTATTTTCAGTATATATGTTCATTAGAAATTTAATTTTACATCCCCGCGCGTCACCGCGCCAAAAATGGTCGGTCTACGCCGACCCAACAATTACTCGCTATTATCAATACCCAGGCTTTCCAAGCAAAGTAAACATACTGGTCTTATATACTTCAACGCCCGGCTGATCAAACGGATTCACTCCCAGCAACAGCCCTGAGACTGCACAGGCATGCTCAAAGAAATATATCAGCTCTCCCAAATGATATTCATTCGGATACCTGCCTTCTATCAGCATACACGGCACACCTCCACGGCTGTGCGCCTGCAGCGCTGCCTCGACAGATACGCGATTTATATTAAACAGTGTACGCCCAGCCAGATAATTCAGATTATCTGAATCATCCTCCTTAGCGTCCATCAGCAGATTGTGACGCCCTTCGTTAAATACTATGCCTGTCTCAAACATCAGGCGTTCGCCATCCTGTATGTACTGTCCCATCGAATGCATATCTGTAGAAAACAATATCGCGTCAGGATATATGCCCTTTCCGTCCTTGCCCTCGCTCTCCCCGAAAAGCTGACGCAGCCAGCCGTTGAATATAGTAAGCGACGAGTCGCAGCACGTGAACAGCTCGATCTTCTTTCCCTTACGATAAAGCAGGTTCCGTATAGCCGCGTATTTATTCGCATCGTTATCGTCATCACGATCGTAACGCTCCTGCGCATCACGCGCGCCTTCCATTACAAGGTCTATATCAAATCCGCCTACAGCTATAGGCAGCAGTCCTACTGCCGTCAGCACCGAATAACGACCTCCGACATTTGAAGGAATGGTAAATGTCTCATAACCCTCGCGGAGCGCCAGCGACCGCAGTGTTCCGCGTTCAGCATCACTTGTTACATATATACGCTTTGCAGCCTCTTCTCGACCGTAACGCTTTTCCATATATTCTTTAAAGAACCTGAACGCTATCGCAGGCTCAGTCGTCGTTCCCGATTTTGAAATGACATTTACGCTCACGTCCGCCTGGCGGTCGCATATACGCATCACATTGCTTAACGCCTCAGGGCAGAGTGATGTGCCTATGAAATATATCTTTACCTCAGCAAAATCATTTCTGTATCTGCTTCCTAAAAATTCCAGTGCTGCGCGACCTCCGAGGTACGAGCCACCTATACCGATAACTACGAGCGCCGTACTCTCATGCCTTATCTTTGCAGCTACATCCTTTATACGCGAAAATTCCTCACGGTCGTGATCAGACGGCAGTGTCCTCCAGCCGGTCATTTCAGCACCTGTACACGTTCCCGCTGCAAGTGCGGCAGCAGCCGCGCGCGCTTCATCCATCACAGACGCGAGCTCTTCATCAGTAATATATCCATCAAGATACTGTGTATCAAATGTTATAGCCATATGACCTTCACCTATAATCCAAGTATGTACTGACCGTAAGCAGTCTTTTTCATGCTCTTCCCCACCTCGTGGAGCTGTTCTTTATCTATATACCCCATGTTGTAAGCTATCTCCTCAAGGCACGCCACCTGTCTGCCCGTGCTCTGCTGGATATCCATTATAGTATTGGCAGAACGCAGCAGGCTTTCAGCGCTTCCCGCGTCGAGCCATGTGAAATCCTTTCCGAGAGTTACGACATTAAGCTCGCCACGCTCGAGGTATTCATTGTTTACGCTCGTTATCTCGAGCTCACCTCTCACAGACGGCTTTACATTTTCTGCTATCTCTACTACGCTGTTGTCGTAGAAATACAGACCCGGGACTATATAATTAGACTTCGGCTCTGCAGGCTTTTCTTCTATCGATATAGCCTTGCCGTTCTCGTCAAATTCTACCACACCGAACGGACGCGGGTCGTCCACATAATATCCGAATATCGTTGTACCCTTATTGCATCTTGCCCTCTGCAGGCATTCCGCAAGACCATCTCCATAAAATATATTGTCACCAAGGATCAGGCATACATCATCGTCGCCGATGAAATTCTTTCCTATTATAAACGCGTCGGCGATACCGCGCTGTATCTTCTGGATCTTGTATGTAATATTGATGCCGAGGTCTGAACCATCTCCGAAAAGCTTTATAAACGAATACATCTCGTCAGGCGGTACTATTATCAGCACGTCCTTTATGCCCGCCTGCATCAGGACTGCGAGCGGATAGTATATAAGCGGCTTGTCATATACAGGTATCAATGGCTTGCACACCGGCATAGTCATAGGGTACATCCTTGTACCCTTTCCTGCTGCTAAAATTATTCCTTTCATTTCAATATTTCCTCGTATAATAAGCTTGTAAGCAAGAGAAATACTTACATAACTTCTCTAAGATTATTCAGAAGGATGGCTCCTCTTTTGAGGCTTCTCTTTTCCATTTCTCTTCTGAGTTTACTTGCAATTTACGCTTTAATTGTATTGATTCTGTCCACAAAAAAATAACGCCCTCCCTTGTCAATCGAGCGTTATTTAAAAATAATTAACTCATTGGCATGACCGTTCGAGGTCTTGCCTTTCTTAACTACATTATACATTTTATCGTTTGATTCGCAAGAAAAAAATTTTTATAAAATATTGAATTGCGAAACGTTTAAAAATACACGTTTATAAGGGGCGGCACGCAGGCACGTTCCGTCCCTTATAGTTAAAATTTGTCAGGAACGACACGCAGGTCGTTCCTGACAAAAAATCGTTGAAAAATATGCATTTGCACGGAACGGTTACGAACCGTTCCCTACGGCATTCCTTCACCGCCGCCTTTTTATTTAACCTTACAACAAGTCAACTTTATGCAGAACCACTGCCATTTCTGCTCTCGTCATCATCGTTGTAGGCGCAAAAGTACCGTCATTATAACCGTTTATAACTTTCGCTTTCACAAGAGTGCCTACAGACGATTTAGCATAATCCGCGATATTTTTCTTGTCGCCGAATTTGCTTACATCAGAATCTTCCGTCAAAGTTTTCTTACCGGTCTTTTGAATCGTCCTGTAAATCAGCACCATCGCATCCTGCCTTGAAAGGCTTTCGTCCGGATTGAATTTTCCGTATGCGCCCTGAGCAATACCCAGCTTCTTTGCCACGCCTATAGCCTGATAATAGTAGCTGTCCTTCGGAACATCAGAGAAATTTGAATCCGCTGTTCCGGAAAGTCCGAACGCTCTGTAAAGCATTAGCATGAAATCGCCCCTGCTTATTTTAGCAGCCGGGTCGTAATTAAGCCCGGAGCCGTTGCTCTTCTTGCCCTTCACAACACCTTTTTTATACAAATAGTCTATGTCAGACGCCGCCCAGGAATAATACGTTGTAACATCCTTAAAATAGTCCGAGCCTTTTTTATTCGTATTGTCAGGCACAGTCTGGTCTTTTGTAACGGTAATCGTTATCGTGCCTTTATAATTATCGCCTTTCGCATCATATGCCGTATATTTTAAATTAAAGCTGCCCGAAAAGCTGCTGTTCGGCACGAAGCTTACCTTGCTCACAAGATCGCTTCCTGACCTGTAGTATTTGCCACCGGAGCTTACAACTG
>CAVGAH010000094.1:0-8211 GCA_963627215.1 bacterium
CTGGGACGAGCTGAGATTCGCTTCCGATTATTTTGATACTATGTACGAGTGCGCCGTTAAGCTCATAAAGAAGGGCAAGGCATTCGTATGTGACCTTACTGGCGATGAAATAAAGGAGTACCGCGGTACTCTGACAGAGCCGGGCAAGGAAAGCCCTTACAGAGACCGTTCTGTTGAAGAAAATCTTAAGCTCTTTGAAGAGATGCGCGAGGGTAAGTATGCTGACGGCGAAAAGGTCCTCAGAGCAAAGATAGATATGGCTTCGCCTAATATGAACATGCGCGACCCTGTTATTTACAGAATAGCTCACGCAGACCACCACAGAACGGGTGATAAGTGGTGCATATATCCTATGTACGATTTTGCTCATCCGCTGGAGGATGCTATCGAGGGCGTTACTCATTCGATATGCACTATGGAGTTTGAGGATCACAGACCTTTATACGACTGGGTGCTCAGAGAGACTGAGTGGGAGCAGCCGCCAAGACAGATAGAGTTTGCGAGACTTAACGTTACAAATACCCTTATGAGCAAGCGTTATCTCAAGAAGCTCGTTGATGATGGCGTAGTTGAAAGCTGGGATGACCCACGTATGCCGACTGTTTCAGGTCTGAGACGCAGAGGATATACGCCTGAGGCTATGCGTAATTTCTGCGAGGATATAGGTATAGCAAAGGCTAACAGCCTTGTAAATATAGCGCAGCTTGAGAGCTGTGTGAGAGACGACCTTAAGACTAAGGTAGAGAGCAGAAATGTAATATTCGACCCGATCAAGGTAGTTATAACAAACTATCCTGAAGGTCAGACTGAGGAATGTGAGATAGAGAACAACAAGGAAGTACCTGAGATGGGTTCTCGTATGGTTCCTTTCTCACGTGAGCTTTACGTTGAACGCGACGACTTTATGGAAGTGCCGGTAAAGAAATATTTCAGACTCTTCCCGGGCAACGAGGTACGCTTCAAGGGTGCTTACTTTATCACTTGTAATGAGGTCGTAAAGGACGATGACGGCAATATAATCGAGCTCAGATGCACTTACGACCCTGAGACTGCGGGCGGCGGTGCGAACGCAACTCGTAAGGTAAAGGGAACTATCCACTGGGTAGATGCTAAGACTGCTGAAAAGATAACTGTCCGCAATTTCGATTATCTTAAGATAATGGACGAGACAGCGGGCGAAGAGGTCATGAATCCGCATACTATGGACGTTATAGAGGCTTATGCTGAGCCTGCCATAAAGGATTCTACGCCTAGAACTCGTTACCAGTTCTTCAGAACGGGTTATTATATCGAGGACACTAAGCTCAGCAGCGATGAGCATAAGGTATTTAACCAGATCGTCGGACTTAAGAGTTCCTGGAAGCCTGCTAAGTAGGGATTCCGGGTCCGTTCAGCGGCTGATGAAAATTATGTAATATATTGTAAAATACGGCTCTGCCGTGCAGCCTTGATAATAAAATGCTGTACGGCGGAGTTTTTTATTTTTTGACTTGACAGATACCCTGACGGGGTATATTATTATGGCAAAGATACCCACAGGGGGTATATGGTATATGAATGTAGAGGTATTGAGTATGGCAGTAAAAGATAATGAAAAGAATAATGCAGACGGAGCTGCGCAGGTAAAAAAATGTTGCTGCGCGGGCGATACAGCAGTGGATACGATCGATGCTGATGTGGAACGCGATCCGATGCAGGACGAGGATGTATGCTGCTGCGGCAGAAAGCATAAAATAAGGGACGATAAAGAAAAGAGAGACCTTATGAATCGTCTGAAGAGGATAGAAGGTCAGGTTCGCGGCCTGCAGAACATGCTTGAGCGCGACGCCTACTGTCCGGATATACTCGTGCAGGCGTCGGCTGTAAATTCGGCTTTAAACAGCTTCAGCAGGGTGCTGCTGACTGATCACATACGGACGTGTGTGGCTGATAATATTCGTGAAGGTAATGATGAGGTTATAGATGAGCTTACTGCTACTTTGCAGAAGCTAATGAAGTAGGGTGCGCGGTGCAGGATGGCGCGGCGGCCTGGTGTGCTGTGGGGTCGCGGCGCTCTGACGCCCGGGGCAGGTGCGGGCTGCGCGCGTGAGCGGGCAGCCGCGGGTGTGTAATTTTATGTAATAAGGAGGATAAAGCAAATGAAGCAGAAATTTGACGTGACGGGCATGTCATGCGCTGCATGCTCGGCGCGCGTTGAAAAATGTGTGTCAAAGCTTGAAGGCGTAGATAATGTAGCTGTAAATCTGCTTGCTAACAGCATGGTAGTCGAGTACGATGAATCTAAGCTGGATGCGGGCGGTATATCTGCGGCTGTTGAGAAGGCGGGCTACGGGGCGTTTCCGAAGGAAGCGCCGGGCTCGGGCGGGGCTATGTCAGGCGCGGGCGGAGCCGGCGCCGCGGGGGCTGCCGGAGGCAGCGTAAATGCTGCTGCTATGGAAGCGAAAAGCATGAAGCACAGGCTTATTGCTTCTATCATATTCTTTATACCGTTATTTTATATCTCTATGGGCCATATGATGGGACTTCCTCTGCCGGGCTTCATGTCAGGTCTTGAGAACGCTATAACCTATGGTATGGCGCAGCTCGTGCTCACTGTTATATTGATGTATATAAACAGAAAGTATTATGAATCGGGATTTCCGGCGTTTGCGCATAAAGCGCCTAATATGGACTCCCTCATCGCTGTAGGCTCGCTGGCAGCCGTAATATACGGCATATTCGCTATTATCCGTATGGGTCACGGACTTGCGATACAGGATTTTGATCTTGTCGAGAAATACCATATGGACATGTATTTTGAATCGGCAGGCACGATACTTACGCTTATAACTGTCGGAAAGTTCCTTGAGGCGCGAAGCAAGGGCAAGACGACCGACGCCGTTTCAAAGCTCATAGATATGGCGCCTGATACGGCGATAGTTGAGAGAGACGGTGGGGAAAAGGAAGTAAGAGTCGAAGAGGTCAGAGTAGGCGATATACTGATAGTAAAGCCGGGAAGCAGAGTTCCTGTTGACGGTGTTATAGTAGAAGGTGAATCATCAGTTGACGAGTCATTTATTACAGGTGAAAGCATTCCTGTTGATAAGGCTGTCGGAGACAGCGTAACGGGCGCGTCTATCAATAAATCAGGATATTTCAAGATGCGTGCGGAGCGTGTAGGCGCAGATACTGCACTTTCAAAAATAATACAGCTCGTAGAGGATGCAGGCGGCTCAAAGGCTCCTATAGCAAAGCTCGCTGACAAGATAGCCGGCGTTTTCGTTCCTGTAGTAATGCTCATAGCTTTCGCATCTGCTGCAATATGGCTGCTTGCAGGTTATTCGTTTGAATTTGCACTTTCTACTGGTATCGCGGTACTCGTTATCTCATGCCCTTGCGCTCTCGGTCTTGCTACTCCGGCAGCTATCATGGCGGGTACAGGCCGCGGCGCTGAGCTCGGCGTGCTTTATAAAAATGCTGAGATCCTTGAGCATTCAAGGTCTATAGATACTGTAGTAATGGATAAGACGGGAACTCTCACGACAGGACAGCCTGGCGTGACGGCGATAGCTGCCGCGTCTGACATATCGAGCGTAACAGGCATGAAAGCACCTGCGCAGGGCGATGAAGGCGCTGCGCAGATACTGCTCACGATAGCTGCAGCTGTAGAAAAGCAGTCGGAGCATCCGCTTGCACAGGCTATAGTCGGCCAGGCCGACGCGCTTGGACTTGACATTCCTGCTGCTTCGGGATTCGAGGCTGTACACGGAAAGGGTGTACGAGGAACTGTTTCAGGTAAGAATATTATTGCGGGAAATTCACGCATGATGAAAGAAGCCGGTATAGATACTCGTTCATTTGACGCGGCTGCGGCATCTTACGCTGAACAGGGCGCTACGCCGCTTTTCTTTGCTGCTGACGGCAGGATGCTGGGCGTAATAGCTGTAGCAGATATGGTAAGACCGGAAAGCGCAGCTTCAGTAAAAGAATTTTCAAAAATGGGAATAGATGTTATAATGCTTACCGGGGATAATGCCGGGACAGCCGGAGCTATTGCGGATAAGCTTGGCATAACTCACGTAAGGTCGGAGGTCCTGCCTGAGGATAAGGAAAAAGAGGTCAGATCTCTGATGGATGAAGGTCGAAGAGTTGCTATGGTCGGTGACGGAATAAACGACGCGCCTGCACTTGCAAGAGCAGATGTAGGTATCGCTATCGGCGCAGGAACTGATGTAGCCATCGAGTCAGCCGATGTTGTCCTTATGAAGAGCAGTCCGCTCGACGCGGTCGCTGCGATACAGCTGTCAAGGGGCGTTATCAGAAATGTTAAGATGAATCTTTTCTGGGCGTTCTTCTATAATATAATCGGCATACCTGTTGCTGCGGGCATACTTTACCCGTTCCTGCAGTTCAAGCTGAATCCTATGATCGGCGCTGCTGCGATGAGCCTGAGCTCGTTCTGCGTAGTGACAAATGCGCTGCGTCTGAGATTCTTTAAGCCGAGTGAAGGTGTCAGAGAGGCGGAAAAGCTGACTGAAGCTGCTTACGAAGGAAATGTGTCGCATATGGCAGGGACATATAAAACTGAAATTATTACAAATGAAAGCGCTGCAGGCGGACAGGATGGAATGACTGCATCCGCAGATGCGGCAAAGGAGGCAAATTTAATGGAAAAAGTACTGAATGTAGAAGGAATGATGTGCAAAAACTGCGTGGCTCACGTAGAAAAGGCTCTTAAGGGCATCGAAGGCGTTGCTGACGCTAAGGCTGACCTTGATGCTAAGACTGCTACAGTTACACTCGCTGCTGATGTGGCTGATGATGTGCTTGTAAAGGCTGTAGCTGACGAGGGTTACGAAGCAAAAATGGCGTAAAGCGTCGTTGTAAATGAAAAATTGATCAAAAAATGATTCAAAAATAATTCAAAAATAATTCAAATGAAGTCTCTGAATGACGACGCCCGTGCGGGCGCGTTTGACAGAGGCTTCTTTTTTATTGTTTGCGCGGTGACGCGCGCACGTGAGAACATTTTTCCCGGCGGTTGATTTTGTGCGGCATGTATGATATATTGCAATAGATTTAAAGTCCCGGGAGGTCGAACTCTCGGGCTTTTTAATGAAAATTATTCAAAATGAAAATTATTTTTAATGAACGGAGAGATATATTTTATATGAAGGAGCGAACGAAGAAATACACAGAGCTGCCGCCGGACACGCAGCCGAAGTTTTTAGGAATATTTATAAGGGAGAAGACATTTTATAAAACGTTTTTCCCGCTGCTTTTGGTAATAACGCTTCAGCAGCTTGCGGCTCTTATGGTAAATATGGTAGATAATATCATGCTTGGAACTTATTCGGAGCTGGCGCTGTCGGGCGCGACGCTCGTAAACCAGATACAGTTCGTGCTGCAGCAGGTGGCTGCTGGCATAGGAATGGGTATCGTAGTACTTGCGTCGCAGTACTGGGGCAAGCAGAACGTCACGGCCATAAAAAAGATAATTTCCATAGGAGTCAAATTCGGGTTTCTGACGGGGATAATATTCTTCACGCTGGCGCTGCTGATACCGCATCAGATGCTTTCGATATTTACGAACGACGAAACGGTAATAGCCGAGGGCATGAGATATTTGAAGGTGATATGCTGGACATATATACTTTTCTCAGTGTCGAACTCGCTGATGTACTCGCTGCAGAGCGTTGAAACTGCAATGATCGGAACTGTAATGTCAATAAGCACGATCTGTATAAACATGTGTCTGAACTACTGCCTGATATACGGTCATTTCGGCGCGCCGGAGCTGGGAATAGTCGGTGCGGCTGTCGCTACGCTTGTGAGCAGAGCTGTCGAGCTTGTAATAATACTCCTTTATGTGGTATTTATTGACAGAAAGCTCAGGATGAGGCTGAGAGAAATAATACATTTTGATTTTACATATTTGAAGGATTACATACGCGTTTCATCGCCTGTAATAGTAAGCGGGCTGCTGTGGGGCGTTGCGCAGGCGGCTCAGACGGCTGTGCTCGGTCATATAAGCGCAAATGTAATAGCTGCAAACAGCATAGCCGTAACATTCGGGCAGATATTTGCAGTGTTTGGAATGTCGTGCGCCAATACGTCGTCCGTAATGACAGGAAAGACGATAGGCGAAGGCAGGCTGGATGTAATACGCGCGTACGCAAAGACGCTGCAGGGCATCTTCATATGCTTCGGAATAGTATTCGGAAGCCTGCTTTTCATAAGTAGATACGCGATAGTTGACATATACAACATTTCTGAAGAAACGCGCCGGCTTACGCTGAGCTTCCTACTTGTATTGAGCATAACGACAGTAGGCTCGTGCTACCAGTACCCTATATCGGGCGGTATAATCTCAGGCGGCGGCATGACAGAGTACACGGCGATAGTGGACAATCTTTTCATGTGGCTCTTCGTAATACCGTTCTCAGTCCTGAGCGCATTCGTCTTCAACTTCCCGCCGGTCATTACTTTTATGTTCCTCAAGGCCGACCAGATACTTAAATGCATCCCGAACTCAATAGTCTGCAACCGTTTCAGATGGGTAAAGCAGCTTACGCGGTAATGCATCCATAAATGAAAAATAAGCGAACAGAATAAATCCAAAAAGACTCTGATATATTGAATATTATTGCCTAAATAGGCGATAATATTCAATGCAATCTTGAAATCAAGTGCAAAATAAAGCATAATATTGAACAAGAAAGCCTTATAGGGCATATATTTTCAGTGAAATGGAGTGTGGCGTATGGAAATTAAACGAGATATTTATCTGCAGCAATTGATTTCATATCGTTTTGACGGATTGGTGAAGGTCATTACGGGTATAAGGAGATGCGGCAAATCGTATCTTCTAAAAAATATATACAGAGATTATTTGATTAAGGATGGAGTCATGGATGATCAAATAATTACGATAGAACTTGACCTTGCAAAGGATATTCAATACCGTGACCCATTGTTGCTTTCTTCGTATGTGAGAGAAATGGTCGAGGGCAGCGATAAGGAATATTATCTTTTTGTTGATGAGATACAGATGTCAGATGAGGTTGCAAATCCTTATAATCCAAGTGGTAAAAAAATAACATTTTATGATGCTCTTAATGATCTGAGAAGCCTTTCAAATCTTGATGTTTACGTAACCGGAAGTAACTCGAAGATGTTGTCGAGCGATATTTTGACTGAATTCAGGGGGCGAAGTGATGAGATAAGAGTACATCCATTAAGCTTTGCAGAGTACTATTCTGCGGTAGGCGGAGATAAAAATGACGCATTTGATGAGTATGCGTTTTACGGCGGTATGCCGCTTGTTTTATCGAGACCAAACGATGCGGCTAAGATGAATTACCTGAAGTCGTTATTTTCTGAGGTATACATCAAAGACATAATAGAACGTAAAAAAATAGAAAGACAGGATATACTTGAGCAGATACTTGATCTTTTATGCTCATCCATCGGTTCATTGACAAATCCGTCTAAAATAGCAAATACTATGAACTCCAAACAGAGCGGCAGAGTATCGCCAAATACTATACGCACATATATAGGACATCTGGAGGATGCGTTTTTATTTTCGGAAAGTAAGCGTTATGATGTTAAGGGAAAGTCATATTTTGATTCACCAAATAAATATTACAGCGAGGATATAGGTCTGAGAAATGCTCGTATAGGCTTCAGACAGCAGGAAATGACGCATATAATGGAAAATATTATATATAATGAGCTTGTGATAAGGCAATTTTCTGTGGATGTCGGCGTTGTATATGGAAGGAATATTAATGAAAATGGGAATTCGGTGCGTGTGGCAAGAGAAATTGATTTTGTAGTGAATTCAGGTGGAAAAAGGACTTATATACAGTCTGCGTACGCTATGCCTGATGATAAAAAAGAAGAAATCGAACTTAAGCCGTTTTTGCTTACAGAGGACTCATTTCCTAAAATTGTGGTACGAAGGGATATCGGAAAGCGCTGGTATAATGAGAAGGGAATTTTGAACATAAATCTGATAGACTTTCTTTTGGATAAGGACCTGATTTAGATATTGAAGATTTTTGCCTTTATAGGCTGTGATGTTCAATAAAGGCAGTTAAAAGAAAATAATTTGTAAATCAAAAAGCAGAGTTCATATTGGATTCTGCTTTTCTTTTAAAAACGATATTCAAATAATTGTAAAATATGAAATAAAATAGTTGAATGATGCGCAGAAATAGTGTATGG
>CAVGAH010000095.1:0-8114 GCA_963627215.1 bacterium
TGGCAGAGGGCAGGGGATTTCGCAGCCAGCGATGCTGTCTGCCGTCCTGCGCGTGCCTTGGGCATGCTCGGACCTTGAGGCTCCACCGGAGCCTCAAGCCCTTTCGGGTTCGAATCCCCTGCCATAATAAAAAAGACCGTTGCTTATGCAACGGTCAGACTGGCAGAGGGCAGGGGATTCGAACCCCCGGGGCTGTTACGCCTTACTCGCGTTCCAGGCGAGCTCCTTAGCCACTCGGTCAACCCTCTATGCTTTGTATATTGTATATATGTTTTGCAGGGCGTATTTTGTGAAACGCCTTTTATTATTATAATGATTTGCATGTGATTTTGCAACATATATTTGGCGCTTGGCAGCATGGTGAGATGAATCGGAATTTTTATGTTAAAATTTTACAAAATATTCTCTGAATGGATATACTAAGAGCGCGTTATGTGTTAAAATACTTTAAATGTCAACAGAAGGCGGGGTGAATGAGTGTTATGGATAAGCGGCTTAAGGGAGACGCAGGGGATGCGGTGATGGACGCGGAGAGTTTAATAAAAGAGTTTGTAGAAAAATATAATATAGAAGCAGACGCGCAGCAGCTCGAGGTGATAAAGCGCGCGGACGGGGCGGTGAATCTGATAGCAACAGCAGGCAGCGGCAAGACGCGGACAACCATAAACCGTATCGGCTACATGACGCGCATGCTGGGTGTCGCGCCTGAGTCTATACTGGCTGTGACGTTTACGGTGGCGGCGGCGCGTGAGATGAGAGAACGTTATATAAATTCATTTTGCGGCGCAGGCGCAGCAGCATCGCAAAGTCTGCCGCGCTTCAGCACGATAAACGCGTTCTGCGCCGGTGTAGTCCGAAAGGCTCAGAGTGACGGTCTGATACCTCAGATGGAGATACCTCCGGACAATTCAACGGTATTCAACGCTGCAGTCCGCGCGGCGTATGCGCGCCAGTCAACGGCATTCCTGTCTGACGCGTCACTTTCCGAGCTTAAGATAGCGATATGCAGGATAAAAAACGAGATGCTCAACTCAAGGGATGAGATAAATAAGCTCGAGCTTTCAGATGATATGCGCGGCATCGACCTTTACGGCATATACAGCGCATACAATCAGTATTTATATAATGAAGGCTTTATGGATTTCGACGATCAGATGCGGTTTGCGCGCAAATGCTTCGTGAAATTCCCGCAGGTTTTGGAATTTTACCGAAGCAGGTACAGATACATAATACTCGATGAATCGCAGGATACGAGTAAGCTGCAATTCGATATACTGCGGCGGCTCGTTATGGGAAATGCCGCCGCCTCCCGCGCGCCGGGCGCGCCCACGACAGGCGCCGCAGGCATTGGAATAAAAAACGCAGGTATTATGATATGCGGCGATGACGACCAGAGCATTTATTCGTTCAGAGGCGCTTCGCCTGAGTCGCTTTTCAGCTTTAACAGCGATTATCCCAGCGCTCGAACTTTTTATTTGGAAACAAATTACAGGAGCCGCGGTGAGATCGTAGAAGCGGCGGGGCGGCTCATAGAGCATAATAACAAACGATTCAGGAAGGGTATACGACCCGGCAGGAAGCACGGAACACCGGGAGCATCAGGAGCATCAGGAGTATCAGGAGCATCAGGAGCATCAGGAGCACTTGCTGCATCAGAGCAAAAGAGCAGTGCAGGCAGGGATGTCGGCTCGGTCGGAAACAACAAGCAGATAGCGTCAGAGAGCTGTATCAAGACGCTGCGCGCGTTCAGCCTGAAGGAACAGTATAAAATGATACTCGACGAGGTGATGGAGTTTACCGTAAAAAATCCGGGAAAGAAGGTCGCCGTGCTCTACAAGAACAACGATTCAGTAATACCGCTGATAGACCTTGCCGACAGGAGCGGAGCGCGCGTAAGATGCAGACGCGAGGATTTTCTGTTTTTCTCGTCGCCGGTAGTTGAGGACATCAGGAGCATTATACGCGTCATACTCGACCCGAATGACGCGGAAAGCTTTATGAAAATGTACTATAAAGCAGGCGGACTCTACATAAACAAGGCTGTAGCAGAGTCATGGCAGCAGAGCGTCGCGAAGGACGGTATAATAACGACAGTGGCGCAAAGGCTTGGCAGCAGCTCCGATGATTCCGACAACCGCAAGTCGGAGCGTTTCTGTGATTTTATGGATAAGGCGAGATCAGCCGCACCGTCCGATGCGCTGCGCATCATACTTAAACAGGGCGGCTACGAGAATTACCTGAGCCGCAGGTCCAGCTCTGATACAGCGCCGAGGTCGCAGCTACGTAAGGTAGACACGCTGCGCGCGATAGCGGAAAAATGTGCGACGCTGCAGGAATTCATGGAGCGGCTCGACTACCTGAATATGGATCCGTACGCCGGAATGGATTCAAATATATATTTCAGCACTATCCACTCAGCGAAGGGGCTTGAGTTCGACAAGGTAATATTCGCCGACCCATATCAAGATATATTCTCGCCGGGTCCTAAAAAGGAAGAAAGCGACGGAGAGGAGCTGCGAAGATTGTTCTATGTGGCAGTTACGCGAGCAATAGACGAGCTTACATTTTGTGCAGCCGAACGTGCATACGGCGTAGAAAACGAAATGTCAGATTTTTACTACGAATTCACCGGTAATGAAAAAGAAAAGCCGCGCGCCCGCGCGCAACAGGGCTCCGCAGCAGCCGCAAGGATAACGCTGGAAGTAAACGACGACCGCGCCCGCAGAGCATCAGAAGCAGCCGCATTAAAAACAAAGCTGTCTGCTTTCAAGCCGGGTGCGACAGTAGAACACAAAAAATATGGAATCGGCGTAGTAACAGTACTCGAAGGTACAAAAGCCGGCATACTGTTTGACAACAACGAGGACATAAAGACGATAGATCTTAAATACGCCGTTCCAAACGATGCGATAGAATTGAAGAAAAAGTAAAATAAATATTTTAAAGCGTAGCAGAGCACTGACAAGCTCGCTTGATCAGTGCGGCGCGTAGCTTGCAACGGCGCCAGCGGAGCTTCTGCTCCGTCCGGGTTTCGGTGTGAGTATGATCTGCCATCGAAACCCGGGAATGGAACCGCCTATAGAGAAAGGTTCCATCTGGCGCTACGTTATTTGTGATATAATCGAGATAAATAAAAAAGTTATTCTGTGTTTTTCAGGAGTACGAAAATGAAAAAATTCTTAACTTGCATCGCAGCCGCGCTGATGGCCGCAGCACTGACTGCCACAACAATATGCGCCGCAGCATCATACAGCAGCTTCCCTGACGCATCAGGTCACTGGGCGTCAAAATACCTGCAGCGCGCGGTGGAGAACGGAACGCTCACAGGCAGTTATGGAAAGCTGCAGCCTGACGGAAAGCTCAGCGGAGGGCAGATGACAGCGATAATAACGCGAGACTGCGGGCTGAACATGTGGACAAAAGCGTATCCGGGGGTCGCCTCAAACGAATGGTATTACAACGCCGCAGGAGCAGCGTACAGCGTAGGTCTGCTGCCCTCAGACGGCAGCGTATCAATGAAAGGAAACGTGACTCGCGCCCAGGTATTTGAAATACTGGCAGAAGCATACATGAGTCTCGACCCGTATGCCGACTATTCAGATAACAGCGAGCCGCAGGAGCAGCCGTCAGACGACTCATCTGCCGGTACAGCTGATGTCGCTTCTGATACTGCTGCAAATGGCGCAGATGATACATCGATGCCGCCTGAAGCATCAGGTCCGACAGCCGGAACAGACGAAGCAGGGATCGAACAGCCTGAAGCGCCGACAGAGCAGCAGTCAGTACTTTCAAGATTCTCTGACGCGTCATCACTCGCAGGTAAGCAGCGCGCAGCCGCAGAGCTTCTCGTGGAAGCAGGCATAGTAAACGGAGATGACAACGGCAGACTGAACCCTGAAAAAAGCATATCGCGCGCAGAGTTCGTGACTATGCTGTACAGGATAAAGGACAGCGGCAAGGCTCAGACTATAAAATATGACGAAAGCTATTCAGACCTCGCCGGAATAAAGATAACAGTAACAGGCAGCGACGTAAAAGCAGGAGGAACCCTGAAAGCGCAGGCTACGATCAGCGGCATACCTGCGAACGGCATGACATTCAGCGCCCAGTGGCATTTGGACGGCAAGCCTGCGCCGGGATATTACGCAGCAAATAAAACATACACAAACGGAGCGCAGTCGAGCCTGACATGGAATCCGACATACACGCTCAACATGCAGCTCTGCAAGCGCGTAGGATTTGAGCTAGTCTACAGCAGCGGCGGCAGGACGGCGCACATGTATAATGAAAAAACGATAAACATAGCAAATTATCCGCAGACGCACTACATAACATATGCCGACGGAACAGCGCCGACAAAGATATTCGACACGATCCAGTCATCGTACAAGGGCAACTACAAGTCATCATACAACCCTGACTACCTCGATGTCACCAAGCAGAACTTTGTAAACAGCAGGGGATATTCGAGCAATACGCAGTACCTCGTCTGGGCGAACCTCGCCACGCAGAAGGTAAACGTTTTCCAGGGAAGCAAGGGAAACTGGAAGCTGATAAAAGTATTCAGATGCGCCAGCGGGGCGCCTTCAACGCCGACACCTCAGGGCGTCACGCACGTGACATACAAGCAGACTGCGTGGAAAACAGATAAATATGTCTGCAAGCCGATAGTAAGGTTCTACCCGAACACAGGCTACGCGTTCCATTCGATACTCTACAAGGCTGACGAAAGCGGCATACTGGATGGTTCAATAGGCTTCCCGGTATCGCATGGCTGTCTCAGGATGAAGCCGGCAAGCATTCAGTGGATATACGACAACATCCCGTCAAAAACGACAGTCGTGATCTATTAACAATATAATATATTTACAGGACGCCTGTTGCGCATTTTACGCAGCTTTAGCTGCAATGCAATTTTTCAGTTCGTGGTACAGGGAGCTTCAACTACGCTTCCCCGTATATTCTCCGGCAGTATATGGTGTCTTTTTGTATTATTTACGCTCTGACCTTGCAAAAAAGCCTGTCGGTGCTATAATGCAGTTATGCGTTTATGCAGCAAAGTAAAAGCGGAAATAGTATTTTATTAAAGACGCAATATAACGCGGACAAACCGCAGCGAACTGAACTGCGCGCCGTATCCCATTCTGTGACTGTGGAGCGTTCCGTATGTTTGTCCGCAGCAACTGCGTGCTGAGTTTAAAAAAATTATATTGGAATAAAAAGGAAAAAATCATGAGAATAATAGTAGTAGGCCTCGGCCTCATAGGCGGCTCATTCTGCAAGGCATTAAAAAAATACACAGACCACCACGTAATAGGCGCAGACGCCGACCCAAACACGCTTGACCTCGCAATATCAATGGAAGCAGTAGATGAGGTCATTCCGATGCACCGTCTCGACCTGCTCAGACGCGGAGACCTCGTAATAGTAGCTATACCGCCGAGAGACATCGTTAAGTTCATACTCGAAAATAAGGACAATTTCCAGAAGGGTGCAGTAGTAACAGACGTTTGCGGCGTAAAGGAATACATAGTAAAGAACGTTTCAGAGCCGCTGCGCGAGGTCGGCGTAGAGTTCATAGGTGCGCATCCTATGGCAGGTACGGAGTATGCAGGCTTTACATTTGCCAAGGAAAACATGTTTGTAAACGCGAGCTACCTCGTAACTCCTACAGAAAAGACAGACAGAGAAAAGCTCGATAAGCTAAAGCAGCTCGCATATCGTATAGGCTTCAAGACAGTTCTCGAAACTACGCCTGAGGATCACGACAAGAGCATAGCGTATACATCGCAGCTCGCTCATGTAGTTTCAAATTCATACATCAGGAGCACGACGCTGCCGAGAGAAAAGGGCTTCAGCGCAGGCAGCTTCCTTGATATGACGCGCGTTGCCAGACTGGACGAAAACATATGGTGCGACCTTTTCCTGCTGAACCGTGAAAATCTTATGGCGGAGGTAGACCAGCTGCTCGAGCATATAGGCGAGCTGCGCGCCTGCATGGAAGCGGAGGACCGCGAGGGCATAAGGCAGCTCCTGAAGAAGGGTCACGAGCTTAAGATACAGAATGTTGCTGAGAAGCGTATATATGTTGAGGATGGAGAGCGCCCGTAAGGGGGCTCTCGTTTTGTATGTCCGATCATATTGTATGTCTGATCATACGTCCGGGGCCGGGAGGCGCCGGACCCGGCATGCACGCCGGAAAGCTGGACGGCCTGGCCGTCGCATGCTGTTGGGTCTTATTACATAAAAAAACAGAAGCGGCTGTCACTCCCCTGACGATCATTGGGAGCGGCAGCCGTTTCTGCGTATTGCAAGTTTATCTAGAATTTTAAGAAGGTAATGCGTTAATTTTAGTTTAAAAGTGAATCTTATTCGTTAATTTTATTCCATTTATTCCGTAATTTCTGTTTGTGCCTTAATTACTTTATAGCCTCAAAAGCCTTGTCAAGCGCTGCGATAAGGTCATCAACGTTCTCGATACCGATAGAGAGACGGATAGTGTTTGGCTTGATGCCCTGGTCAGCGAGCTCTTCAGTGTTGAGCTGTGAGTGAGTAGTTGAAGCAGGATGGATAACGAGTGACTTTACGTCTGCTACGTTTGCAAGGAGTGAGAAGATATCGAGGTGGTCGATAAACTTCTTTGCGTCGTCCTCGCTGCCCTTGATCTCGAATGTGAATATTGAGCCGCCGCCGTTAGGGAAGTACTTATTGTAGAGCTCATGGCTTGGCTCAGAAGCGAGTGAAGGGTGGTGAACTGCTTCTACCTGAGGGTGGTTGCTGAGGTATTCAACGATCCTGAGCGCATTCTGTACGTGACGTTCAACTCTGAGTGAGAGTGTTTCAAGGCCCTGGAGGAATATGAAAGCATGGAACGGAGAAAGTGTAGCGCCTGTGTCTCTCAGGAGTATAGCTCTGATGTATGTTACGAATGCTGCAGGACCTGCTGCTTCACTGAATGAAACGCCGTGATAGCTTGGGTTTGGCTCAGAGATCCATGGATACTTGCCTGAAGCTGCCCAGTCGAAGCTGCCGCCGTCGATAACAACGCCGCCTACTGCAGTGCCGTGACCGCCGATGAACTTAGTTGCTGAGTGAACAACGATGTCAGCGCCGTATTCGAACGGTCTTACGAGGTACGGTGTAGCGAATGTAGAGTCTACTACGAGCGGAAGACCGTGCTTGTGAGCGATGTCTGCGATCTTTTCTATATCTGCAACGTTTGAGTTAGGGTTGCCTAAAGTTTCGATGTATAACGCCTTTGTGTTGTCCTGGATAGCTGCTTCGATAGCTTCAAAATCATCAGGGTCAACGAATGTAGCGCTTATTCCGTAAAGCTGGAGCGTATGGGCGAGCAGGTTGTAAGTGCCGCCATAGATAGTCTTTGAAGCAACGATGTGCTCACCGCCCTTTGCGAGAGCGAGTATAGTGTAGTTGATGGCAGCAGCGCCTGAAGCGAGGCCGAGAGCTGCAGTACCGCCTTCGAGAGCTGCGATACGCTGTTCGAATATATCCTGAGTAGGGTTTGTAAGTCTGCCGTAGATGTTGCCTGCGTCCTTCAGAGCGAAACGGTCAGCTGCGTGCTGAGAATCGTGGAACACGTATGAAGTTGTAGCGTAGATAGGAACTGCTCTTGAATCTGTAACAGGATCTGCTGATTCCTGACCTACGTGAAGCTGCTTTGTTTCGAATTTCCAGTTTGTATTTGCCATTTTGTTTTACCTCTTTTTCTTTCTTAAATGTATAAATAATAATGTACGAATGCGCCTTGCGCTGTTTTTGCGTCTGCCCGGCAGACGTCAGGCCCCTTCGGGCTTTGTTCTTATTGCATCTTTCTTTTTACAAGCATCTTTTTTTATCGGCGTATCACATTCGTCTTCGGCTCAGGAGCACCGGGAGAAGTACGCTGTGGATATTGTCTGATTTTTTATCTGATGTGTAACTGTTCATCCGATCCTCCTTTCTAATCTCTTTAACATATCTAAACGGTATGTTTGTTTCGATGGTCTTATTGTACGGTGTTTCTACGCTTTTGTCTACTAATCAATAATTATTGTCAGTTATAACCTGAAGTTATAACTGAGCGATGAGGGCGCGCCTGCGCGCTAACATTATAT
>CAVGAH010000096.1:0-7763 GCA_963627215.1 bacterium
TCTTTAAGGATTCCTGCGATTGCTTTCTTCATGTTTGATGCAGGAACCTCAACTGTTTCGTGACCTACAGTGTTGGCATTTCTGATTCTTGTAAGCATATCTGCTATAGGATCAGTCATTGTCATTGTAGAATTCCTCCTTTCCTAAGTTGTTCGGCTTACCAGCTTGCCTTTCTTACACCAGGAATTTCTCCCTTGTACGCCATTTCTCTGAAGCAGATACGGCAGATGCCGTACTTTCTGAGAACTGAATGTGGTCTTCCGCAAACCTTGCATCTTGTATATGCACGAGTCGAATACTTCGGTTTTCTCTGCTGTTTAACTTTGAGAGATGTCTTTGCCATATTTCCCTCCTAATTACTTTTCGAATGGCATGCCTAACATTTCGAGAAGAGCATGTGCTTCCTCGTCTGTCTTTGCCGTTGTAGTGAACGTAATGTCCATGCCCTTGATTTTATCGATCTTATCATACTCGATTTCAGGGAAAATAAGCTGTTCCTTTATACCCATAGTGTAGTTGCCTCTGCCGTCAAAGGAATTCTTGCTTACACCCTTAAAGTCTCTTACACGAGGTAAAGCGATGTTGAAGAACTTATCAGCGAAAGTGTACATGTTTTCTCCTCTGAGAGTTACCTTTGCGCCGATAGGCATACCTGCTCTGAGCTTGAAGTTTGCGATTGACTTCTTAGCCTTAGTCATAACAGGCTTCTGACCAGTAATGATTCCGAGCTCCTGAGCTGCTGTTTCGAGCATCTTCTGGTTGTCCTTGATATCACCAAGTCCCATGTTGATAGTGATCTTCTCGAGCTTTGGAACTTCCATTACATTCTTATATTCAAATTTATCTTTTAATCCGTTAAATACAGTATTATCATAATACTCTTTAAGTCTATTTGCCAAGATCTGTACCTCCTTTCCGGTTTCTTATCAATTAGTCGATCTTATTTCCAGTTTTCTTGGAGATCCTGAACTTCTTGCCGTCTTCAACAACGTATCCAATTCTTGTAGCTGCCTTAGCCTTGCTGTCCCAGAACATAACGTTTGAAACATCGATTGGACCTTCCTGATGCTTGATTTCAGCAGGAGTTGTTCTCGTTGCCTTGGCATGCTTAGTCTGCATGTTAACGCCTTCAACGATTACCTTGTTCTCCTTAGGCATAGCCTTGATGACTTTGCCCTTCTTGCCCTTATCTTTGCCACTGATAACGATGACTGTATCATCCTTCTTGATATTCATCCTTACACCTCCTCGATTAGAGTACTTCCGGTGCGAGGGACACGATCTTCATGAAGCCAGCATCTCTTAATTCTCTGGCAACAGGTCCGAAAATACGTGTACCTACTGGAGTCTTGTCGTCTTTTACGACAACCGCTGCGTTCTGGTCGAACTTAACGTAACTTCCATCCGGTCTTCTAACGCCGCTCTTAGAACGAACGATGACAGCCTTTACAACGTCACCCTTTTTAACAACACCACCTGGTGTTGCATCTTTAACGGCACAAACGATTATATCTCCAATATTCGCTACCTTGTGGCCTGTACCACCGAGAACACGAATACATAATAATTCTTTAGCACCAGAATTGTCGGCTGATCTGAGCCTGCTTTCTGTCTGTATCATATCGGTGCCTCCTTTCAGCTAATTGTAATTACTTAACTTTTTCTACGATTTCAACAAGTCTCCATCTCTTATCCTTGCTGAGAGGTCTTGTTTCCATGATCTTAACTGTATCACCAATGCTGCAGACATTTTCTTCGTCGTGAGCCTTGAACTTCTTAGATCTCTTAACTTCCTTTCCGTAAAGAGTATGTCTAACAAAGTCCTCTACTGATACAGTGATAGTCTTATCCATCTTATTGCTGACAACAACGCCAACTTTTGTCTTTCTGCTGTTTCTTTCTGACATGCTGTATCCTCCTTTCGACTATGCCTGAGCCTCAAGCTCTTTTTCTTTAATTACAGTCTTTACTCTAGCTATATCTTTCTTAACCTCTCTCATCTTTACAGGATTTTCAAGCTGACCTGTAACGTGCTGGAATCTGAGGTTGAATAATTCGTTCTTAAGCTTTAAAAGTTCGCTGCTAAGCTCAGCCGGTGTCATTTCTCTGATTGTTTCAATTTTCATTACGCTTCACCGCCCTCTGTTACTGTCTCCTTAACTACAAACTTGCACTTGATCGGAAGCTTGTGTGATGCGAGACGCATAGCTTCTCTTGCCTTATCTTCAGGAACTCCGTCAAGCTCAAACATAACTCTGCCTGGCTTTACTACTGCTACCCAGTACTCCGGAGCACCTTTACCTGAACCCATTCGAACTTCAGCAGGCTTCTTAGTTACTGACTTATGTGGGAAGATTTTGATATAAACCTTACCGCCTCTTTTGATATATCTTGTCATTGCGATTCTGGCAGCTTCTATCTGATTAGAAGTGATCCATCCGCATTCCTGTGCAACAAGTCCATATGAACCATATGTTACAGTATTACCCTTAGTAGCAACACCCTTCATTCTGCCTCTGTGCAGTCTGCGGTGTTTAACTCTCTTTGGCATTAACATAGGACTTCCTCCTTCCTGTCACTACAATTCTATTCTTCTGTAGCCGGAGCCTCTTCTACAGGTGCTTCTGCCTGAGCTTCTTCAACCTGTGGTGCAACCGGTTCTTCCTTCTTTATGAGCTTTCTTCTCTGAATTGGCTTTACTGCCTTTTCTTCAGAGTCGTTTCTTCTATCTCTTCTGTCTCTGCGGTTTCTGTCGCCTCTTGGTCTGTCGCCGTCCTGTCTTCTTCTGTTGCCACGTCTTTCTGGCTTTGAAGCTTCTTCAGGAATTAGGCTTACGAGTTCCTTAGTGAGGACTTCGCCCTTATTGATCCATACCTTAACGCCGATCTTACCATAAGTTGTATCTGCTTCAGCAAAACCGTAGTCGATGTTTGCTCTGATAGTGTGCAGAGGAACGTTACCTTCGCTGTACTTTTCGCTTCTTGCGATTTCAGCACCGCCAAGTCTTCCTGATAATACAACCTTTATACCCTTGCTGCCGGCTTTCATTGTTCTGCCGATAGCCTGCTTCATAGCTCTTCTGAAAGCAACTCTTCTTTCGAGTGCCTGAGCAATGCTTTCAGCTGTAAGCTGAGCATCTAATTCTGATCTTCTTACTTCAACGATGTTGATGCTTACCTTCTTCTTTGTAAGCTTTTCGCTGTCCTTCTTGAGTTCTTCGATTCCGGCGCCTGACTTACCGATGATCATACCCGGCTTGTCAGTGAGAATTGTAAGCTTGATCTGGTTGTTAGCAGCTCTGTCGATTAAAATCTTAGAGATACCAGCCATATAGTACTTCTTCTTTACGAATTCTCTGATCTTCTTATCTTCTATAAGGTAATCTGCAAAATTATTCTTATCTGCGTACCATTTGGAATCCCAGTCCTGTATAACGCCCACTCTTAAACCATGTGGACTTACTTTCTGACCCATAAAAAACCTCCTGTTCAGATTTTATCTTTCTTTTAATGTAACACCTACATGGCTTGTTCTTTTAAGGATAATAGACGCTCTACCCTGTGAACCCGGCATGAATCTCTTCATTGTTGGTCCCTTGTTTGCAGAAATTTCTGCAACATATAAAGCATCCGGGTTCATTTCATGATTGTTTTCTGCGTTAGCAGCAGCAGACTGAACAACCTTTTCTACGATCTGAGATCCCTTGCCTGGTGTAAACTTTAATATTGTCAGTGCCTCGTTTAAGTTCTTTCCTCTTACAAGGTCGCATACCGGCTTTAACTTGCTCGGAGACATCTTTACATACTTTGCAACGGCTTTAGCTTCCATCTATAAGCCCTCCCTTCGTTAAATATCAGTTAGCCTCTCTTGGAACCTTTTTCCTTATCCGCGTGACCTCTGTACGTTCTTGTCGGCGCGAATTCTCCGAGGCGGTGTCCTACCATATCTTCTGTAATATATACAGGAACATGCTTTCTTCCGTCATGAACAGCGATTGTGTGACCAACCATCTGTGGGAAAATTGTTGACGGTCTTGACCATGTCTTTAATACCTTCTTCTCATTTGCTGCGTTGAGAGCTTCGATTCTCTCAAGGAGCTTCTTATTGACGAAAGGTCCCTTTTTAAGTGATCTGCTCATTTATAATTACCTCCCTGTGATTACTTTTCGTTACGTCTCTTAACGATGAACTTGTCTGAAGCCTTCTTCTTCTTTCTAGTCTTAAGACCAAGAGCAGGCTTACCCCAAGGAGTAACAGGTCCCTTACGTCCGATAGGCGCTCTACCTTCACCACCACCGTGTGGATGGTCGTTAGGGTTCATTACAGAACCTCTTACTGTAGGTCTGATACCCATATGTCTCTTCTTACCGGCTTTACCGATCTTGATGTTTTCGTGGTCGAGATTACCTACTTCACCGATAGTAGCTCTGCATTCGATGCGGATCTTTCTAACTTCTCCTGACGGCAGTCTTACCTGAGCATACTTGCCTTCCTTTGCCATCAGCTGAGCGCCGTTACCTGCAGATCTTACGAGCTGAGCACCGCCGCCTGGATGAAGTTCGATGTTATGAATAATGGTACCTACTGGAATGTTTGCGAGCGGGAGTGCGTTACCGACCTTGATATCAGCTTCCGGACCTGAAACGATAACATCGCCTACATTTAACTTGTTAGGAGCGATAATGTACTTCTTTTCGCCATCAGCGTAGAAGATAAGTGCAATGTTTGCGCTTCTGTTAGGGTCATATTCTATAGCTGCAACCTTACCAGGTACATTGTCCTTGATTCTCTTAAAATCGATGATTCTGTACTTTGGTCTGTAACCGCCGCCTCTGTGTCTTACAGTGATCTTACCTCTCTGGTTTCTACCAGCATTCTTTTTAAGAGTAACTGTCAGTGACTTTTCCGGAGCAGACTTTGTGATCTCATCAAATGCTGAAACAGTCATGCCTCTCTGACCCGGAGTATTTGGTTTATACTTCTTAATAGCCATCTGTCGTCATCCTCCTTATTATAATCCCTGGAAGAATTCGATTTCCTTGCTGCTTTCCTTAAGCGTTACGATCGCTTTCTTGGAACCAGGAGTTCTGCCGACATTTCTTCCCATTCTCTTTAACTTGCCTTTGCAATTCATGATGTTGACCTTTGCGATTTCAATACCGAAGATCTCTTCAAGAGCGATCTTTACTTCAGTCTTGTTAGCATCAGTTGCAACCTTGAATGTGTACTTTCTTTCCTGTGCATCATCCATACTTTTTTCTGTGATAACAGGCTTTAATATTACGTCATAAGGAGTTTTCATTATGCGTACACCTCCTCGATCTTCTTAACAGCTTCCTTTGTTACAATAAAGCTTGTAGCGTTGAGAACCTCATATGTGTTCATTGTGCTTACGAGAGTTGTCTTAACTCCAGGAATGTTTGCTGCAGACTTGATAACGTTTTCGTCCTTCTCATCCATAACGATGATAGCCTTCTTTGCAGCCTTTATATTCTTAAGAACATTTACCATGTCCTTTGTCTTTGGAGCTTCAAATGAAAGTGAATCGAGAACGATTATTTCATTTTCCTGAACCTTAGAAGTGAGAACAGACTTGATAGCAAGTCTCTTTACCTTCTTTGGAACTGAGTAGCTGTAGTCTCTTGGCTTTGGTGCGAATACTACGCCGCCGCCGATGTGGCTTGGAGAAGTAAGGCTTCCCTGTCTGCCTCTGCCAGTACCCTTCTGTCTGAACGGCTTTCTGCCGCCTCCTCTTACTTCGCCTCTAGTCTTTGCTGACTGAGTGCCCTGTCTCTGATTAGCGAGATAGTTCTTTATTACTTCATGCACTGCGAATTCATTTACTTCGATGCCGAATACTGAATCGTTCAGTTCGATATCGCCGACTGCTTCGCCTGCCATGTTAAGCATGGTTACTTTAGCCATTGTCAAATCCTCCTTCCGAAAATCTTATTATTCCTGACCTTTAACGGCATAACGGATTCTGAGAATTCCGCCCTTATTGCCCGGAACAGATCCCTTAACGAGAAGTACGTTTCTTTCCGGAATTACCTTTACGAGTTCGATGTTCTGTACTGTAACAGTTTCGCGACCCATTCTACCAGGACCATCGTTACCCTTGAATACTCTTGAAGGATAAGTACCTGCAGCCAGACCGCCGGCAAGTCTCTTGTGCTTTGAACCGTGACCCATAGGACCTCTGTGGTGTCCGTGTCTCTTGATGTTACCCTGAGTACCCTTACCTTTTGAAGTACCAGTGATATCAAGCTTCTTGCCTGCTTCGAATATCTCAACTGTGAATTCCTGGCTGAGTGAATATTCAGAAGCGTTTTCAACTCTTACTTCAGCGAGGTGCTTCTTAGCAGCAACGCCAGCCTTTTCGAAGTGACCCTTCATAGGCTTTGTGACTCTGTGAGCCTTTTCATCAACGTAACCGATCTGTATAGCTTCATATCCGTCTGTTTCTGTAGTCTTGATCTGTGTTACGGCTACAGGACCAGCTTCAATTACTGTTACAGGGATCGCTTCGCCTGTTTCGGAAAAAATCTGAGTCATTCCGACTTTTTTTCCTAAGATTGTGTTCATTCTTGAATCCTCCTTGTTTCTCTTACAGCGGATCGTTCTTGACGATCATACTAAGCGGAGATTTCCCGGCAGCGGGCTTTCGTCAGGACCGTTCGGATACATCCTTTCGAAATCCTTGCGTAAGTGCGCCATCATTTGTCCTGGGACAAACTGACGTACCCTTTTCGAAAAATCTATATTGATCTTAGTAACTGTCTTATAACTTGATTTCGATATCTACGCCTGCTGGCATATCGAGCTTCATGAGAGCATCTACAGTCTTTGGAGCCGGATTGAGAATGTCAACGAGTCTCTTGTGAGTTCTCTGTTCAAACTGTTCTCTTGAATCCTTGTACTTGTGTACGGCTCTTAAGATAGTGATTACTTCCTTTTCTGTTGGCAGTGGAATAGGACCTGAAACTTCAGCGCCTGTCTTCTTAGCTGTCTCAACGATCTTTGCTGCGCTCTGATCTAATGCTTTGTGATCATAAGCCTTTAACTTGATTCTGATTTTCTGACTGCTCATTAGTCTTTACCTCCTTGATTTTCGCACGTTTTCGCTATTTCTGTGCGAGGGATTTCGTCTTTTACACTCCTCCGGGTGTTTCGTGATTTTTCACTCACGAAAATAAAATCCGGATTCCCGCGCCCGCTTCCCGAGCGGACATTTCTCAGCAGAAATTCTCTGATAGCGCAGTAACTTCCTGCTTCATCGCAATGCGTTTATCTATTAGAAACGTTTAATTTCCAATGTTTTCTGCGATAACCGTGTCCATTCCATGGACATAGCCGTCCCAGAACACGCTCATTTAGTATACTATACAAGATTATATAATGCAAGCATTATTTTCAAATTTTTTTACGTTTTTTCACTTTCTTTGCTTGTCAAATTGCCTTATTTCAAGCCTTTGCGGATGCAGTTATTGCACACTTATCCAGGTGTTTCTTTTTATGTTTTTGGTGCTATGTATACATAATACGCTGCTTTAGAGTCTTAAACGCATTGTTATTCAAGACTTATTAAGCAAAGCAGTGTGACGCATGAAGACAGCACTGCCATCTGGTTCTACGTTATATGTGTTTACATTGGCATCCACAGAGCTTTTACTATACTTTCACTTTTGTCAGAAGCTTGCGTAAGCTTTAATCGAGTAGGAGGGGGATTTGACTAATCCCCCGACCTCTCACACCACCGTGCG
>CAVGAH010000097.1:0-7713 GCA_963627215.1 bacterium
GGCGTTCGTTCTCCGACTTGAACATTTCCTCCGGCGAGCAGTCCTCTACGATAACGCCGCCGTCCATAAATATCATCCTGTCAGAGATATCATGCGCGAACTTCATTTCGTGAGTTACGATGACCATAGTCATATCAAGCTCTGTAAGTGATTTTATGACCTTCAGGACCTCGCCCGTAAGCTCAGGGTCGAGAGCCGACGTCGGCTCATCAAAGAATAATATTTTAGGCTTGAGCGCCAGCGCTCTTGCTATAGCTACTCTCTGAGACTGACCGCCCGAAAGCTGGTAAGGATAGTAGTCTTCCTTGTCCTTGAGTCCCATCCTGTCAAGCAGCTCGCGCGCCTCCGCGAGCACCTCGTCCTTGTTGCGCTTCTGGACGTTTATCGGCGCGTCAGTAAGATTCTTTATAACTGAATAATGAGGGAAAAGATTGAAGCTCTGGAAAACAAGTCCAAAGTCCTTTTTTATATCAGCGAGAGCAGCCTTGTCAGCGTAAACGACCTTGCCGTTCTCTTCGCGCGCAGCTTTTTTTCCAAAATACGAAAACTCACCGCCGTCTATAGTCTCAAGCATCGTAGCGCATCTCAGGATAGTTGATTTTCCTGAGCCTGACGGACCTATTATAGAAACGACCTGTCCTTCATCTACTGAAAAGCTGATGTCCTTCAGCACTTCAAGATCTCCGAAATGCTTTTTTATGTGATTCATTTCAAGTACTTTCATGGTCCGCCTCCTATCTGTAGTAATTCAGCTTCTTTTCGAGCTGGTTCATTATCTCTGCCACTATATAATTGAAAACATAGTAGAAAACACCTGCAACGAAAAGCGGAACGAAGCTGCGTTCTGCTGCTGCTATCTGCTTAGCGAGCGTGAACATTTCCGCGTAAGTCAGCGCATAAGCGAGTGATGTATCCTTAACAAGTGTAATAGTTTCATTTGTAACAGGCGGCAGCACGCGCTTTATCACCTGCGGAAGTATTATCTTCATAAAAGTCTGGCTCTTCGTGTAACCCAGCACATCAGCAGCTTCATACTGTCCCTGCGGCATAGACTGTATGCCTGAACGGAATATCTCAGCGAAATACGCAGCGTAGTTTATTACGAAGCCGAACACGATAGCCGGGTATCTGTACGCACCGATGTTTGCGCCGAAAAGATAATACGGTCCGAAGTAAACTACAAGGAGCTGCAGCATGAGCGGCGTTCCTCGCATTATAGATATATAGATCTTTGTAATGAAGCTGAGCACAGGATTTTTTGACATCCTGCCAAACGACACGATCATGCCGAGCGGCAGTGACAGCACGAGCGTCCAGCAGAAAAGCCCTACCGTTCTGAGCAGACCGAACGCCAGCTGTGAAAGAATAGTTGTCATAGTCATGATTCTGTCCTCCAATTGCAATAAATGAATAAATTCCAAACGTCCGTGCGTCACCGCACAGGAGGGACAGCAGAGCTGTCCTTTGTGTTAAAAAACGATAACGCAATACGACTAAACAGGGACAAACCTTTACAGCCTGTCCCTGTATATTTTTTATGATATTTCTTTTAGTTTGACCGGGCCTCTGCCCTGCTACCGCGCGGGCGCGGCACGTTTAAAAGCTTATTCGTTGCTTTTACTTGTTAATTATTCACTAAGTACGATCTTATGCTGCAGCTGAACCTGATGCATCCCCATTGCCGATGCAGATCATGTCAGCGATGTCGTACTTTTCAGCGAGCTTCTGGATAGTTCCGTCTGCTGCAAGCTTTTCGAGGTCAGCGTTTACTGTGTCGCGGAGCTCTGTGTTGCCAAGCTTGAAGCCTACTGCATACTGCTCTGAATTGAGTGATTCGTCGAGCATAACGAAGCCCTCTCTGCCCTTGAGCTGATAGTTTGCAACGCCGATATCAACTGCGATAGCGTCGATAGCGCCCGCATCGAGCTCTGCAAATGCTGTGTTGTAGTCGCCGAACTTAGGCATGTCGCCGAATGTGTCGCCGAGAGCCTTCTGCTGTTCTTCATCTGTAAGTACTGATTCTGCTGCTGAGTCAGACTGAACGCCTACCTTCTTGCCTGCGAGGTCTGCGAGAGTATTTATGCCTGAGCCTTCCTTTACTACTACTACCTGACTGTTGTCGCAGTAAGGAACTGAGAATTCATAGTCGCCTTCACGGCCGTTCATAGTGAAGCCGTTCCAGATGCAATCGATAGCGCCTGATGCAAGCTCCATGTCCTTTGAGTTCCATTCGATAGGATTTGCAACGAATGTCCAGCCTTCCATGTCGCATACAGCCTGAGCGAGCTCAAGGTCAAAGCCTGTGTATGAGCCGTCTGTGTCCATGTATCCGAACGGCGGGTATTCTGCATCGAAGCCTACTGTAAATGTCTGTCCTGAAGTGCTTCCGCTGTTGTCTGCAGAAGCTGCCTGCTGCTTGTCATTTCCGCAGCCTGCGAACATCGCGAGCGTCATTACAACGCATAAAGCTGCTGCTAAAAACTTTTTCATCTTTTCCTCCATTAATTAATATTCATTGCTTTTTCAGCACGGACGGTCTGTGACCGTCAACACATTAACTATTTCAATTTATTCTAACATAGCGTGCATGACCGGTCAATGAAAATATTTTATCGTGTTATCGTGTTACCGTGTTATCAGTATATCGCTTCACATCATTAAAGTAAATCCAAATATTTTTCTTTTGCACTGATTTTTCACTTGACGCCACCGCGCATCTGTTGTATTATAATTTGGTCAAGCACGTGTGGCGGAATTGGCAGACGCGCACGGTTCAGGTCCGTGTGAGGTAACAGTCGTGGAAGTTCGAATCTTCTCACGTGCACCAATGACTTTTGAGGGGTACAGCTTTTAGCTGTGCCCCTTTTGCTTTTTGCTGCTGCGGGCTGCAGGACCGCCCGTGGGCGCGCCGGGCGCGCGTCTGGGTCTGCTAACGGCCGCGGATCGGAGATCGGCGGCCCTGCGGACTGCAATGTATAAAAAAACGCCGACCGGTCTTTTGGGCTTTGACCGGTCGGGGTTTTCATAATATATTCACTTACAGGTATTTACTTTTAGCCGTACATTTCTATGAGCTTTTCTATGCGCTGGATGCACATGCCGCAGCTCGTTCCTGCTTTTGTAGCTGCCTTTATTTCTTCTACGTCAGTCATGCCGCCTTCTATCAGCTTTCTGATCTCGCCGGCTTTCGTTCCCATGCACTCGCATATTACTTCTTTCATGTCCATAATACTCTTGCCTCCATATCCGGCTGCCTATATCTGCGCTTGCCGAACAAACATATAACTATAACTCTTTTGTCTTAATTTTAACCGGATGCCATGTTTCCGATCAAGTACAGAGTATCGCTAAAAATTACTCTTGTCAAGCATATAGTTTGCCTACTTAGTTCATTACATTCTAACTCATAAGTTAGTAACTCATGATATATTAACTCGTAAGTTAGTTATTTGTGATTATTACCCGCCACCGAAAGTCGGGAATGGAACCCGCCGCCTATAGAGGCGGGGGGACATCCGGCGCTACGTTATAATCTATTTTGAACAGAAACCAAAAAAACAAAACCCCTGACAGGATATTTTCCTATGTCAGGGGATTGAATATTCGTTATTTAAGATCGGCTGAGCCGATCAGCTTCGGGCTGTATCAGACGAAATTTTTTAGCCGAAGTATCTTTCGAGGAGACCCTTGAGTGCTTTGCCGTGTCTTGCTTCGTCTCTTGCCATTTCGTGAACTGTGTCATGGATAGCATCGAGATTGAGCTTCTTTGCTCTTACTGCGAGGTCAGTCTTACCTTCTGTAGCGCCGTATTCAGCGTCAACTCTCATTTCGAGGTTCTTCTTTGTGCTGTCTGTTAAAACTTCGCCGAGGAGCTCTGCGAACTTAGCTGCGTGCTCTGCTTCTTCAAAAGCAGCCTTTTCCCAGTAAAGACCTATTTCAGGATAACCTTCTCTGTGAGCAACTCTTGCCATAGCGAGGTACATACCTACTTCTGAGCATTCGCCTTCGAAGTTAGCTCTCAGGTCAGCCTTGATGTCTTCAGGAGCATCCTTAGCTACGCCTACGATATGCTCCGCAGCCCATTCCATAGGACCTTCCTGCTTCTTGAATCTTTCACCCGGAACTCCGCATACCGGGCACTTCTCCGGAGCAGCATCACCTTCATGAACATAACCACATACTGGACATACAAACTTTGCCATGTTAATTTCCTCCTTAATTTTCCTTAAATACTGATTTTTCTTCAGTGTAAATATTCTACAGCTTCGTGTCGGAGCCTCATTATCCGCCTCAGCTGTAAACGACGATTGATTTGATGTTTTTATTTTTTCTTTTCATTCGGCAGTTCTGCGTTTCAGCTCCTGTGAGCCTCATCCGGCGCTTTCCGCTTTCCGTTTTTCTTCTGCATCACTGCCTCCTGTGATTATTATTATATACAGATTCCGAGTTTATTCTGTTGCATTTGCAACATTATTAAAAATCTTCTGAAAATTTTCGGATTTTTTTGCTGCTGCGGTCCGCAGGACCGCCCGTGGGCACGCCAGGCGCGCGTAAGCTTGGGACGCCGCGCAGCGGAGTTTCTGCTCCGCCCGGTTTTCGGCGGGAGATTATTACCCGCCGCCGAAAGTCGGGAATGTAACCCGCCGCCTATAGAGGCGAGGGGACATCTGGCGCTACGTTATACTGAATTCGTGCTACGCTGCTTCGGCTATCTTTTCTTCTATCTGAGTTCTGACCTCTGCGGCGATCTCTTTTGTAGACATTTCCTTATAGTCATCGTAATAAAGCGGCTTCAGGAAATGCACCTGCGTCGTCACCTTGCGGAGCGAAAAGCCCTGAAATACTTTATATGAGTCAACGAGCGCCACCGGAACTATCGGTATCTTTGCCATCATCGCTGCCTTGAACGCTCCCGGCTTAAAATCAAAAACTGTGTTTCCATTATTATCATACCCGCCCTCAGGGAATATAATAAATTTTCTTGACTGAGTTTTTATTTCTTCTGCCATCTCACGAAAAAGGACTATCGACTGGCGCGCATCGTTCAGATTCATGCGCTTTCCTCCGACAAGGTCAAGGAATTCCGTTACGAGCGGCATGCGCGAGCGCTTCGCATCCATGACCATGCAGCACGGCTTGTCGTGAGCGTACATTATCCCGAGCGCGTCATACTTTCCCTGATGATTCGGATACATTATATAGCCGCCATCCTCCGGCAGATTTTCGACCCCGTAAGCCTGCGTATGTATTCGTCCTGTTCGCTTCATAAGCTTTATCATGTGCTGCGCGTACCTGTACTGGCTTGCTTCGTTGAACCATTTAGGATGTCTGTTCCTGAACTTCATGTATGGGATCATATACAATCTGTACAGATTCATTATTAACACATAAAATAGTCTCAACATTACCTGATCACATTACTTATCCATTTCATTTTACTTGCCTGATACTAAACAGACCTACAGTAATATATCATACATTTTTATTATTTTCCACAGCACTGATTTATTACCGTAATTTTTGCGGTAATATGGTTTATTAATGCGATTTATTAATGCATAATTTACGATTTATTGTTACAACAAAATTTACAGAAAAAAATAGGCGGACAGTATTTGCCGTAGTAACTGTCCACCTGCTTTTCAATTAAAACGCTTCATCCGGCCTGAACCTGCCGGCCGGTACCGTGCATCTGTAAAGCGCTGCAAGGTACTCCCAGAAGTATGCGTCTATCTCGCCTGTCTGCTCACGGCCGAATATTTTCTGTAAATTTTTTACTGATTCAACTGTCCGGTCGTCGTTCACCCCGCCTGATGACGGGCTGCCTATGTTTGTGAAAATGCGCGACAGCGCTTCTATCATCGACTGTATTGGGAGCAGCTGGATGCTGGCTTCGCCCTGCCTGTAGACTGTATCTGCTGACGGAAATATCTCTGCTTCTGATACTCCTTTTATCATTTTTTCACCGACCTTTCTTTTAAGCGTTTATCTCGCCGTCCACTGTATTTCCTATGCCGACTACGGCGCTTTCCATCGCATTCCATGTTGCGTAATCGACTATGCCCGTCTGCGTGAGGTCAAACTGCCCCTGCGCCTGAAAGACTGCGTTCTGTGTTGCGCTGTCATAAACGCCCGTCGCCGCGACCGGCGGTATCGAGCTGTAAAACTGACTGAGCACATTAATATAATACTGAACAGTATCGACCAATGCTCCCGTATCACCCGGCGATACGAGCTGACCAGGTTTCGCCTGCCCGGTATTGGCAATAAACTGCTGGCCCTCCGAGTTAAGCTCCGCAAGGCGTGCCACCCCCGTATATACCAATATGACCTTATACCACGTCGCTCTTCCGATTATACCGTCGACCGACAGGTTGAAAATACTCTGAAACGTCCTCACAGCTTCTTCTGTCTGCTGCCCGAATATCCCATCTACCGGGTCTATGCGCGGTATCCCGGGATAGTTCCTGGCTATACGATTAAGCGCCGCCTGCATCTCTACTACTGCCTCACCGGTGCTCCCGACGCGCAGCGGATAACCGGGATACGATTCTCTCACCGGCTGGATCGGTGCTCCCGATACGAGTTCTATATTACTGCCGTAATAGTTTCTGAGTATTTCCAGAGAGTTATAGCCCTGTCTCGCTAATTCCTCGCTTCCCCACTGTGAAAGGCCGTCGCACGTTGAGGTCGTTCCGTTACAGTACTTAGCCGCCAGCGGCTCTATAAATCCCTGGCGTCGTATGTAATTGTCGAATATCTCATTTACGATGTTATCTATGCTTTCAAATGTGTTTCTTCCGTTTACGAAGCTCTGGTCTATCGCTGTAGAGTTAGTTATCTCAAAGTCATAGCCGCGGCTCCTGTAATATTCCAGGTAGACGCGATTAAGCGCATAGGATATCTGCGCCAGCACATTCGCTCTTATAGCGGACGTGCTCCATGTCGGGTATATCTCGCTTGATGCAACATTCTTGATATAGTCAATGAATGGAAGTGTAACGTTTGCTGCGGGCGCGTCAGGCGCGCCAAGATGCACTGTTATGTATTCGGGGATATACGGCTGGCTTATCGTTTCCGGCATTTTCAGCTTCACCTCTTTTCTGCTCTTATGCTTCTATAGATTCTGCGGAGGGATGTAATATGTCACCGATCCGCCTTCACCTGCATCCTGAAGCGATTCCGGCAGAGGTATCATTTCTATCTCCTGCCAGCTCAACTGTTCTGAATATATCTGTGCTCCCTCTACGAATGCGCTGTAGTATCCGGGCGAATCTACGAGTATATCTATCGTTCTGTAGGCTTTCGCCTTTGAATTTTCATCAAGCGATATGGACTCGTCAGGAGTATCGAACTCCACTGTTCGCGTATAGCCGTCAGGACCTGTGCGCCTGAACGCTTCCAGTGTCCTGCTTCCGTCCTCGCCGCGCCCCAGCATAGAGACGCATGCTCCCGATATCGGAAAGGCTCTTCTCCCTGTGTATACCTGAACTACAAGCTTTCCTGTTTCTGCCAAATATCACACCCCCTGTTTATCTGTATATTTCATTCATTTATATTCGTTCTGAGGCGGCTTTATGCTCATAATAACGAAAAAGGCCTGCGCGCAGGCTTATTTTAAAGCTTGCGCGCAGGTCCGTAGCTTGCAACGGCGCCAGTGGAGCTTCTGCTCCGCCCGGGTTTCGGTGGGAGATTATTACCCGCCACCGAAAG
>CAVGAH010000098.1:0-2843 GCA_963627215.1 bacterium
ATATCTGTACTATGTTGTTTTCAATGTGCTGTCCGATGCTTTTCAGCAGCGAACTCGTTTATATTAACACAGCCGCAAGAGCTTGTCAATATCTTTTTTATTTCCCTTTAAAAGTTATTTTCAAATATCTTTTAAAAGTCATCTATTTAAAGCAACTAACTTCAACAGCCCAATTATAATAGCACTTCTATTAGGACTTGTCAATGTTTTATTTTAAAAACTTTAAATTCTTTAAACTTTTTATTTCACACGTAAAAACCGGCGCCTGTCTGTGTCCGGCGCCGGTTTGTATTTTTTATCGCTGTTGGTGAGCGGAGCTCACGCAAGATAATAGGCTTATTAGAATATTGCTTCTTCCTGTTCAGCCATTCTCTTGTAAGTGTGATAACGATTCTTTGCGTCTTCTTCTGCCTTTGCAAAGAGGTCTTCTGCTGTGTCATGGAATGCAGAAGTGAGCTGAGCGTATCTTACTTCGCTCATGAGGAACTGTCTGAAGTCAGCCTTTGGTTCCTTTGAATCGAGTATGAACGGATTCTTGCCTTCCTTCTTCAGGTCAGGATTATATCTGTAAAGGTGCCAGTAGCCTGCGTCTACTGCGTCCTTCATTACTGACTGTGACTTACTCATGCCTGCCTTTATACCGTGATTGATGCATGGTGCATAAGCTATGATGATAGATGGACCGTCATATGCTTCTGCTTCTCTCATAGCCTTGAGGAGCTGGTTTCTGTCTGCGCCCATTGCAACCTGTGCTACATATACATAGCCGTAGCCCATAGCGATAAGGCCAAGATCCTTTTTCTTTACCTTCTTACCTGATGCAGCAAACATCGCTATTGCTGCTGCAGGTGTAGCCTTTGAAGACTGACCGCCTGTATTTGAGTAAACTTCTGTATCGAATACCAGTACGTTTACATTTTCGCCTGATGCGAGTACGTGGTCAAGACCGCCGTAACCGATATCATAAGCCCATCCGTCGCCGCCGAAGATCCATACGCTTCTCTTGTCAGCAAACTCATGTCTGTCGAGTATCTCCCTTGCAAGAGCTGCCTGAACTCCTTCGAGCTGAGCTGCTTCAAGAGCTGTGAGCATGTTATTTGCTGCGGCTGTGTTCTTTTCTCTGTCATCAAATGTAACGATATATTCATCGAGAGTAAGTCTGAGCTCTGCAGGGATATCTTCCTTTGCAAGGTCTTCAGCGCACTTCTTTACCTTTGCTCTTACCTGCTTTGTTGCTGTAGCCATACCGAGACCGAACTCTGCGTTGTCTTCGAACAGTGAGTTGCCCCATGCAGGACCTCTGCCGTTTTCGTCAACAGTGTATGGTGATGACGGATATGAAGCGCCCCAGATAGATGAACAGCCTGTTGCGTTTGCGATTATCATGTTCTCACCGAAGAGCTGTGTAACGAGCTTTGCATAAGGTGTTTCACCGCAGCCTGCGCATGCGCCTGAGAATTCGAAGTACGGTGTATTGAACTGGCTGTTCTTTACGCTGTCAGCAGGGATGCCGAGCTTCTTCTTTGATTCTGCTGCTGCAAATGTCCAGTTATCTGTCTGGTCGAGCTGTGAAGCGATAGGCTTCATTGTGAGAGACTTTGTCTTTGAAGGACATACATCTACGCATACGCCGCATCCCATACAATCGAGCGGTGATATCTGTATACGATAATTATATCCTTCGAGTCCCTTGCCCTTTGCCTGAACTGTTTCGAAATCAGCAGGTCTTTCTGCATCCTTCTTTACGAGTACAGGTCTTATAGTAGCGTGAGGGCATACAAATGAGCACTGGTTGCACTGGATACATGTATCCTTGTTCCATTCAGGAACATTTGTCGCAACGCCTCTCTTTTCGTAAGCAGATGTGCCTGCAGGCAGCTTTCCGTTCATTTCGTTTGCGAAAAGGCTTACAGGGAGCTTGTTGCCCTGCTGCTTTGAAATAGGTCTTAATATATTCTTTACGAATTCAGGATCGTCATTTTCTGTTTCTGTTTCGAGCGGAGCGTCAGCCCATGATGCAGGGATCTCAACCTTTGTAAATGCTGTAGAGCCCATTTCTATAGCCTTATAGTTCATTGCTACGATGTCTTCACCCATGAAGCCGTAGTTTGCTACTACCTGATCCTTCAGGTGCGCGACAGCTTCATCCAGAGGAATTACCTTTGACAGTGCGAAGAATGCTGACTGCATGATCATGTTGATCCTGTTGCCGAGACCGATATTTTCACCGATCTTAACGGCATTTATAATGTAGAAATTCGCATTCTTTGCTGCGAGCTCTCTTTTCATAGAGCCAGGAAGGTTTTCCTCGAGCTCTTCAGGAGCCCATATACAATTGAGTACGAATGTTCCGTTCTGCTTAAGGTCTGCAAGCATATCATACTGATTTACGTAAGCAGGATTATGACATGCTACGAAGTCTGCGTTTGAAATGAAGTATGTTGACTTGATCTCATGCTTACCGAATCTCAGATGTGAGATAGTTATACCGCCTGACTTCTTTGAGTCGTATTCGAAGTAGCCCTGAGCATACTGGTCTGTGTTGTCGCCGATGATCTTGATAGCCATCTTGTTTGCGCCTACAGTACCGTCTGATCCGAGACCCCAGAACTTGCAGCTGATGTTGCCTTCAGGAGCTGAATCGAATCCTTCTACAGGAGTGAGTGATGTATTTGTAACATCATCTACGATACCTATTGTGAAGTTGTTCTTTGGAGCATCTGACGCGAGGTTTTCAAATACAGCTGCGATCTGTGCAGGAGTAGTATCCTTTGAAGCAAGACCGTATCTGCCGCCGTACACCTTTGGAGCGTCTTCAACGTCATAGAGAACGCCTCTTACAT
>CAVGAH010000098.1:2853-7677 GCA_963627215.1 bacterium
CTCTTACATCGAGATAGAGCGGTTCGCCTGCTGCGCCTGATTCCTTTGTTCTGTCGAGAACAGCTACCTTCTTACATGTCTTTGGCAGCGCTTCGATAAAGTGCTTTGCTGAGAACGGTCTGTAAAGTCTTACTTTTATAGCGCCGACCTTCTTGCCTTCGCTTACGAGCTTGTTTACTGTTTCGTGAATAGTTTCACATACAGAACCCATTGCTACTACTACGTACTCTGCGTCAGGAGCGCCTACATAATCGAACAGGTGATAATGTCTGCCTGTTTCCTCGCCGATCCTGTCCATATAGTACTGAACTATTTCAGGTATCTGTTCGTAATGCTTATTCATAGCTTCACGACCCTGGAAGTAAACGTCAGGGTTCTGAGCTGTACCGATAGTCTTAGGATGAGAAGGAGCAAGTGATCTTTCTCTGAATGCCTTTACTGCGTCTCTGTCAAGGAGCTTATCTAAAACTTCGTAGTCTATGAGTTCGATCTTCTGGATCTCGTGTGATGTTCTGAAACCATCGAAGAAGTGGAGTATTGCAGCGCTTCCCTTTATAGCTGAAAGGTGAGCTACGCTGGCGAGATCCATTACTTCCTGAACCGATGCAGATGAGATCATTGAAAATCCTGTCTGTCTTGTAGCCATTACATCGGAATGATCTCCGAAAATGCTCAATGTATGATATGAAAGAGCTCTTGCTGAAACATGGAATACTGTCGGAAGTGATTCAGCAGCTATCTTGTACATGTTAGGGATCATCAGGAGGAGACCCTGTGAAGCAGTATAAGTAGTAGTGAGAGCGCCTGATGTGAGTGAGCCGTGTACAGCGCCCGCAGCGCCTCCTTCAGACTGCATTTCAACGACTTTTACTTCCTGACCGAAAAGGTTCTTTTTACCATTTGCAGCCCATTCATCTGTAACTTCTGCCATAACTGATGATGGTGTGATAGGGTAAATAGCGGCAACCTCTGTAAACGCATACGACACATAAGCGGCAGCGTTGTTACCGTCCATTGTCTTCATCTTCTTCTGAGACATTCTGTCCTCCTTAATTTATATCAACATTTAAACCTACATTTGCATGGCAGTGTGACATTCTGCAATCATATCCTTTGAAAAACTGCCGACTCAGATATTTAAATCTTTGTAATTAACAAACGTTCTCTACATAATAAAACAAATGGATTTCATAGTCAAACATGTTCATACAAGTATACATTATTCACACTACAAGTATACAATATTCAGCGAACATGCTTTATTATGTTTAATAATTTATCTGTATTTTCATCAAAGACATTGATTCTAAAGCTGTTTATTCCAGCCTTTTTTAAAACTGAGATCTCATTGATATGGTCGACCGGCCTGTATGACATAATTGTACACCTGCATGTACAGTCATCGAGTACAAGCGGGAAATGTTCCCCCTTTCTGTCAACAAGCTCATAACGACCTGCACGGCAGTAATGCTTTTTGTCGTGTTCGCTGCAGCAGCGGTGCATAATGTCTCTGTACGAATGGGCTTTACCGGCTGCGTCGCCCCGGGCGACAGGTGTGCTTCCCGCAGGGCAGTGTTCTGTATACATAAGAGGTATCCTGCCCCATACGCTGAACTCGCATACCTCAGCTGTATTTCCAAATGAAGTCATATCCGACGGTCTCAGTTCGTGCGATACCACTCCGCCGAGCATTCCGTGCGCGCGGGCGCGCTCTGCTGTGTACATATTATAAATATTCATGCTTTCTTCGAAGAATATTCGCAGCGGGGCTGATGCGCCGCCGGCGGCGCTGTTCTCAAAATACATTGGCTGCGATGGGTTGGCTGCAGATATGCCGTAAAGCTTTTCTGACGCGCAGAGTTCTTTAAGGCGCTCGATATCCTCTGCTGACAGCACAGGCTCACCGCTGTAGGCTGCTTTTGATATTGCAGGTAGACAGGCTGTGAGCTTTATTTCTGATGCCTCGGCAGTGTTTATTACATTATCTTCCATCGCTATTTTATATGGAAGATTTATGCGATACGATGACAGCGGCAGCAGCTCTGCACTGTTATCGCAAAGCATTTTTATCAGCTCAAGCGCACGATGTACCGCGTGCTCCATTGAGGCATCTGTCATATATAGATTAAGTGTGATCGATGCGTTGGTGAGTTTGGCAACGGGAGCATCTTTTTCGCAACTTATATTTAACTTATTTTGCTTTAATTTATTTTGTTTCTGGAGCTCCGTAAGCTTTTCTATTGCTGTCGTTCTTCTGTCATATGTGCGATGCGCGCGTTCCACTCTTTTAGCTGTAAGCGCTTCAAGCGCGCCGCGCCGCATTGCGTTGAGCTCTGCAGCTGATATCACAGGCTCTCCGTTTATATTTGCTCTGCATGATGCGGCATTATACGGAGTCCCGCCCGTTTTTTCAAGGCGCTGTTTGATGATTTCTTCGTCTGCAGGCCTTTTAAGCGCTTTTTCGAGCGGAGCATCTGACATTACAATTACGTGCTCCGCAGTTGTATAACTGCTTTGTTCACTAAGCTCTCTGACTGCGAGTGACGCTCTTTCACCCTCACTGCCGTTGAATTCAAGGTCTATATCGACACGCTGCGGAAGTTTTGTATATGAGGCTCTTGCTTCTGCATTCAGTGCGGCATCTGATATTTTATACACGGGAGTTCCCGGGCGGAGCACGGCTGTATCTGCTTTTGCAAGTGCAGGGATGTCTCCGACTTCTACCGTCATGCCGCGTTCGGCTGTTTTCAGCAGAGTTGACTGGTTACTGTTTTTTCCTGTTTTTTCTTTTTTTAACTGTTTATTCTTTTTATTTTCAAAATTCTCTGCCGATTTTATATAAGTTATAACTCCGCCGGCTGATCCATTCTGCTTGTGCGATGCTCCGGATGTATCTTTTGGACGTATCTCTATACCGTCACCGTTGGATAGCTCTGACTCCAGCTTTATGAATGCGTGACCTCGTTTTCTGTCAGCTGACACAAGCTCTCCTATCCTGATACCCTGATGCTTCGGTATGTCATCAGACATCAGCACTTTATTGCTCTCACCCTTAAAATATGCATCAGTAAAGCTTCCTCTGCTGAATATCTGCCTGAGTGCGTTCATATCACTTGCTGATACCTTCGGATCCTCTCCTGTGGCTATGCGGTCAAGGTATTTTCTGTATATTGACGCGACTATCGCTACGTATTCGGGAGATTTCATCCTTCCTTCTATTTTAAGTGATGCTGCTCCCATTTCAGAAATATCATGCAGATGATTTATAAGGCTCATATCTGCCGGGCTCAGCGGATAGTCTGATGCTCCGGCGCTTTTTCCGTTCAGCAGCAGCTCGTATGGGAGTCTGCACGGTTGAGCGCACGCGCCTCTGTTGCCGCTCCTTCCTCCTATGAACTCGCTCATATGGCACTGGCCTGAATAGCATATGCATATTGCGCCATGTACGAATATCTCTATTTCCGTGTTCAGCTCGCGCTTTGCCTCGCAGCATATTTTGGCTATTTCATCACGCGACAGCTCTCTTGAGAGTATTACACGGTCAAATCCTGCGCGTACTGCTTCACGTACACCATTTATATCGTAAACCGTTCCCTGTGTGCTCATGTGAAGCGGCATATCCGGAATTATTTTCTTTATTGCAGAGGCCAGGCCTCTGTCCTGTATGATGAGCGCGTCAGCGCCGTATTCGTACATGCGTATCGCGTTTTCGAGCGCTGCTTCCATTTCTTCTGTTTTTACGAGCGTGTTTTGAGTTATGTGAACGCGCACTCCGTATTCGTGCGCCAGGTCTATAGCCTGCGCTATTTCGTCGTCGCCGAAGTTGTCTGCGTTCAGGCGCGCGTTGAAGGCGCTGCCGCTCATGTATACTGCGTCTGCTCCGTTTGCTATCGCGGCTCTGAGTTGTTCGGGACCGCCTACGGGAACAAGTAATTCTGGTATTTTCATTTGTTATCTTGTTTTCTTCTGCTTTTCCGGTTTTGCAGGCTTTACCGGTTTTTCTTTTGCAGGCTCTATAAAGTATTTTTCCATAAGTCTCGCTGCTATATACTTTTCCATGTCTGCGCGCATGGCGAGCGAAAGTATGAGTGTAAACACTTCGAGGCGTTCGTCGTCGTCAAGCTCGTTATTCTGGAAAAGCTTCTTTATCATTACTATATTATTGTCTACGTCCTCAGCCATGCGTTCGACGAAATCAGCGTTCGTCTCGCATGCTGTACGATAAACTATCTCAGGGTCTATATCGTCGTCAAAATCAGAATTGTAATTGTCTACGAGCGGCTTCATGAGATACTCTATCTCTTCCATTTTGAATATGCCCTTGAGATATCCTACCATCGCGATCATCATCATGTGATCGGCTGTGTATTTCTTGCCATCCGGACGCGGTATCATTCCATGCTTTGCATAGTTGTTTATCATCGTCTTCGTAAGAAAACGCCTTACCGTCTCACTGTCGATATCAGCCGTCTGATTTTTAAAGTAAGTCTCGACCTGATCTATATAAAGATCGATATCCGGCATACTGTCAGGATCAACAAGACCCGCCTTCTTTAACTTTCCAAGCTGTATGTTTACATATTCTTCATATCTCATGATTATAGTTCCTCCGTCTATTTATCTAAAAGTTATGCATGTATAATATAGATATTTTATCTATATTATATAGATTTCTATTACATAATGCAATGATAAATGAACGGTACACAAAATGTATATTTTATATATTATTTCATTTACAAAATGGCGTCCTGTATTTACAGAAAAGTATACTTTTTCGTCAATACGGGACGCCAATACAGGCGGGCGGGCATGCAGGTCGCT
>CAVGAH010000099.1:0-7607 GCA_963627215.1 bacterium
ACTTACAAGCGCAGAGACAAGGATCATAACTCCTAAAAGTGTATATGATGACATTCATAAGTTTATTGAAATGATGGCAGATGAAAATATCGATATAAAGCAATTAGGCATAGAAGGAAGAACAAAAGAAGAAATCTTAAAAGAGCTATCGGAAATGTACATAATATAAGGTGAAAATGAATGATTCTCTGGATGTGAATGAAGCTTTTGATGAAATTGAAAAAGATGGTAGTTAGCTGTAGAATGAGCCATTTGTAATGCTGCATCCGGCGTGTTATAATTCCTTAGAAAGTGCATCGTTACGGGAAAGGAGCGGCAGCGGTCATGGCGGTAAATATTTCTGTCGGAATATCGGAATTTTCTGAGATACGTAAAAACGGATATTATTATATTGACAAAACAGGCCTAATAGAAGAGCTTGTGAAAAACAGCGGTGCAAAGGTCACGCTCATCACGCGTCCGCGCCGTTTCGGTAAAACGATGGCTATGAACATGCTTGCTGAATTTTTTGATATACGAAAAGACAGCAGACAGCTGTTTGAAGGACTGAATATCTTGCAAAATAAGGATGTCTGCAGCGAATGGATGAATAAATGGCCGGTGCTGTTTATATCGTTTAAGCGCGTAGACGGACTGAATTTTCGGGATGCTTACGCCATGCTGTGCTCTGTCGTGACTGAGATATGCGCTGAGCATAAATACATTCTCGACAGTGATGGAATTTCAGAATATGACCGGAAAACACTGGAAAATATAATCGACCAGAGCGCAAGCGTTACAGAGATAAAGAACAGCATAATGTCGCTGACAAGAGCGATGGAGATATATTACGGAAAGCCTGTCATCCTCATAATGGACGAATACGACGTTCCCGTTGCAAAGGCTGAAGCTAACGGGTATTATGCTGAGATGCTCGATATCATGAAGGGTATAATGCAGTCGCTCAAGGATAATCAGGCGCTGCGCTTCGCAGTAGTGACCGGCTGCTTAAAAATCGCTAAGGAAAGCATATTTACAGGAACTAATAATTTTCTTTCCGATACTATAAGCAATTCGCGACTCAATGAATATTTTGGCTTTACCGGGAATGAAGTCGATAAGCTCCTTGAAGATACAGGCACAACGGCTCACGACGACGACATAAGAGCATGGTATGACGGTTATCGCTTCGGGGATATTGACATATATTGCCCACGGGATGTTATGAACTATGTGCGCGACCTGCAGCATGATCCTGAGGCGCGTCCGGCGGGCTACTGGAAAAATACGAGCGACAATGCGATAATACGCTCATTTATAGAGCATTCCGGGGCATCAGTAACAAAAAAACTGGAAACACTGCTTTCAGGCGGATATATATTGCAGAGGCTGGATGAAGATCTCACATATGACTATCTGCATTCATCTGAGGATAATCTCTGGAGCATCCTGTATCTGACCGGATACCTTACAAAAATGAAAAATGAACTTGTGCAGGAAAATATCCCGACAGATATCTCAGCGCTTAAAATACCGAACGCAGAGATAAAAGAAATATTTCAGACTACGATAATGAAATGGTTTGATGACAGCGCAAGAGCATGGAACAGACAGAAGCTGTTTGACGCAGTATGGAGCACAGACAGCGAACAGCTGACATCTGAGATGACCGCGCTGCTCAGAAAGACTATAAGCTATCACGATTACAAAGAAGACTTTTACCACGCGTTCCTCGCAGGAATATTCGCCGGAGCCGGCTACATCGTTGAGTCAAACAAAGAACACGGCGAAAGCAGAAGCGACGTAGTAGTAAGCGACCCCGTAAACGCACGCATAGCGATATTTGAAGTAAAGTACTCAGCCGCACTGGAAAAAATGCCGGCAGCCTGCGACGCAGCACTGCGTCAGATAGACGAGCGCATGTATGCAGAAGAATATAAAGACGAATACGATACAATAATATGTTATGGCGTGTCTTTCTTTAAGAAGCGCTGTCTGGTGAAGGTGAAATGAAACTATTTTTGAGCGGAAGGAGATAATAAAACTATGAGCATTGAAAAAATCAAAAAAGCTGTAGCGGCTCTTGTAGATGAGTACGATATATCAAAAGTAATACTTTTTGGCTCGCGTACATCAGGACATGATCGTGCGGACAGCGATATAGACCTTATAGTTGAATTTTCAAAGCCGGTCTCGCTTCTTAGATTATCCGCATTAAAAAACAGACTTGAAGAAAGTACAGGCCTCAGCGTTGATATAATCCATGGCCCGCTTCGTGACGATGATATGATAGAAATAGATGATGAGGTAGTGCTTTATGCAGCGTAGGGATAAAATTACGATTCGCTTCAGAATATATTAATTGAAGATGAAAATACAGAAAAATAAAACAAAGACCGCCGCTCAGGCATCTGAAATAAAATCAGGTGCGGAGCGGCGGTAATTTTTTTAAGCGCAGTGCATCAGGCTCAACACTGGATGCGTGCTGCAGGCCCGGTGACGGGCGCAACGCTATATTAGAATCTATTTGTGCATCTGTTGTATTGCTGTTTGCGTCACTTTATGATATTATTCAAAATAGAAAGGCGGTACAGTGTATGGCAGTAAAGACAGCAAATGTAAATTTAAGGATGCGGGTAAATATTAAGGAAGAGGCGGAGGCGATACTTGACCGCCTGGGAATACCTCGTTCCGTAGCTATTGATATGTATTACAGACAGATAATCGCTCACAATGGCATCCCGTTTTCGGTAACGCTTCCATCAAATACACCTGCTCGTGATGAAATGACAGATGCACAGTTTAACAGGATGATGATGATCGGCATGAAGCAGGCGAAAATGAATCATTCAATGGATGTGGATGAAGCTTTTGACGAACTGGAAAAAGAGGATAAGCTGTGAAAGCGTATACTGTAAAGGTTACAATGCAGGCGTATGAGCATTTACGCAATATAAAAAGATATATTGAATATGAACTGTTAGCGCCTGATGCAGCAGCGAATACTCTTAAAGCTCTAAAGAAAGCCATAAAAAGTCTGAATGTAATGCCCTCAAGAATAAAGCTGACAGATGAAGAACCATGGCATTCAGAAAATATCCGTCGAATGCATGTCAGAAATTTTTTTATTTACTTTTGGATAGATGAAGATAATAGTATTGTTCATATAATAGCCGTAATTTATGCGGCTCGAGATCAGAAAACAATTTTTGAATCTGCCAGGACAGAGGAATATGAATAATTTATTAATAACATAGCCGCTGCAGGCCCGGTGACGGGCGCAACATTGGATATTTATGAATGAAAAGCGTCAAAAAATGCAAAAATCATTCGTAAAATCATCATTACCTGCATTTTCAGTAGATAAAATCACGATTTTTATAGTATAATATGAATGAAAAGTGTTAATTTTAGCAAAAATCTTTCGTAGAGGAGGGCGCTTCTTCATTATGGAAATAAAACGTGATTTTTATCTGAATAAGCTGATAGACAGGAAAAACAACGGGCTGATAAAGGTCATAACGGGGATACGCAGGTGCGGTAAATCGTATCTTCTTAACAGAATATTTTATGACCATCTGCGTGAGAGCGGCGTGGATGAGGAACATATAATCCGTTTTGCCTTCGACTCGGCTGATGACCTGTACATGATAGGCGAAAGTCTTATAAAAGTAGAAAAAGAAAAGCGCGGGGTCGATCCTGAGAAATTTATGGCATATATCCGGTCACAGATGACCGATAATAAAATGTATTACCTGCTTCTTGACGAGGTTCAGATGCTGGACTGCTTTGAGTCTGTACTTAACGGATACCTGCGAAAGGAAAATATGGACGTATTTGTAACAGGAAGCAATGCGAAATTCCTGTCGAAGGATATAATCACAGAGTTTGCCGGGCGCGGTGACGAGATACACATGCAGCCGCTCAGCTTTTCTGAGTTTATGACAGTGTATGATGGTGATAAATACAGCGGGTTTTCTGAATACATGCTTTACGGAGGGATACCTCTTGTAGTCCTCAGAAAGGATGCTGCTGATAAGGCGGCTATGCTGCAGAATCTCTTCAGCGAGATATATATCAGGGATATCTATAAAAGGAACAGAGTAAAAAACCGGGCAGAGCTCGAAGACCTGCTTAACATTTTATCATCTGCGATAGGCTCGCTGACCAATCCTGAAAAGCTGAAAAATACATTCAAGACTGCAAAAAAATCAAAGATAACTTCTAATACGATAAGGAAGTATCTCGAATATTTTGAAGATTCATTCTTGATAGAATCGGCGCAGCGCTATGATATTAAAGGAAAAGCGTATATAGAGACTCCTAAGAAATACTATTTTTCGGATCTGGGTCTGCGCAACGCAAGAATAAATTTCAGGCAGATAGAGCAGACTCATTCCATGGAGAATGTTATATATAATGAGTTAAAAATGCGCGGATACAATGTAGATGTAGGCGTGATCGCCGCGACTGAAAAGGATGCTTCCGGTAAGGCTGTAAGGAAGCAGCTTGAGATAGACTTTGTATGCAACAAGGGCTCTGCACGGTATTATATCCAGTCAGCATACTCGCTTCCGGATGAAGCAAAAAGGACTCAGGAGATAAGACCTTTCAGGAAGATAGATGATTCATTCAAAAAAATAGTGGTCACAAAAGATATGATCCCGGCGTATTATGATGAACACGGTATATTGACGATGAATGTCTATGATTTTCTGTTAGATGCGCGAAGTCTTGAAAAATAAATATCAAATGTAATAGAATAAAGTAATGGCAGCGCCCGCGCTGTATCAGTACTTAATATGAAAATAACGCGCCCGTGACCGGGCGCGTTGCTGTTTACATAGAAGCCTGAAACCTGAACTCCCCATCATCATAGAAAAATCCATAAACCCCGCCGTACTTATCAACGATAGAGATCATACTCTTGACACCGATGCCATGCCCCTTCTCATGAGAAACAGGAACTCCGTTTTCAAATGTCGGCTCACCCGCGCAGCTGTTTGACATATTTATACAGAGCCTGCTGCTTTTTTCATAGACACGCAGGTCGATGCAGCGGTCTGCAGGCTCAGGCACACGGGCGCAGGCCTTGATGGCATTTTCTATGCCATTGGCAAACAGGCTGCAGAGGTCAGCGCTCTGAAACCTCGAAAAATCAGACGTCGAGATCGATATGACCGTAGTGATGTGCTCAGCCTTTGCCTTTTCAACATACGATGATAATATCATATTCAGCGTTTCATCGCTGCAGTACCTTATTATCCTGTGCGATTCCAGATCCTCACATATACTGTCCATATATGCAAGCGCTTCATCGAAGCGCTTTTCGTTTATACAGCTCTGCAGGAAATTCATGTGGTGCCTCAGATCGTGGCGATAAACTGCCGTCTGCTGCTGCGTGCGGTAAAGCTGCGAGATCTCCTTCTGCGCCTGTGACGCAGTGATCGAAAGGATGAGATTTTCGCCCTCAGCCCTGTTGCGCTGGTTCGATATCTCAAGTATCAGACAGCTGAGTATGAAATAAAGCAGTACTATAAAACTGTCAAAGAAATCAACGATAACAGCACCGCCTGTATAAAGCAGGTCTGTATACACCGTAAAGGAGTATTCAAGCACGTAATACACGAGCGGCAGTATCAAAAACAGCCAGAGAGTAGTCGAGCCCTCGTATTTAAGCTTTACAACATAAGGCGATATGTATTTTATGATCACAAAAAGCAGCGGTATAGTGACTATAATGGTAGTAACGCTCGATACAGTCGGATCATAGCCGAAAAACGATGAAACGAGCGTACCGATCCACTTGCGCGGCGTACACATCAGATAAGCCGACAGGACCGATATAGCCGATATGTATATGTTTTTACGAAAACAGAACCGCAGTATAAGTATGAGCGGTATGTGTATAAGGAACGGATAGCTCTTGTAAAGCATATTACTGTCAGTCACCAGATAAAACAGCGCCTGAGCAACAGAAAATCCGACAAGCGTCAGCACATACGCCCTTTTGTGCTCCCCAAACGGCAGATCAGCCAGATAAAACGACAGTATTATCCCGAAAAAAAGCACCGCGCCGTAATTAGCAAAATCAAGAAAATCAGAAACGCTCATCACAGCACCTCTTCCATCTGAAAAGCAAGATAATGCTTTTTTATCTCAGCGACCCTGCGCTGCGCCAGCGGTATCGTCTGCCCGTTCTGCAGGTGCATGTCAGCCGAGCCTATCGTGCTGATAAACTTCATATTGACGAGGAACGACCGGTGCGGCAGCATAAATTCCGGATTCTTCATAAGCTCATCGCACACAGATGCAAACCGCCCATGGCACTCGAGCTGCTCACCGTTGTGCAGGTAATAAATAACTTTTCTGTCATATGCTTCCACACAGACGAGCTTAGAAAGAAATATCTTCCGCAGCCCCAGGCTGCTCTTTACGACTACAAAGCTTTCCTTTTCCTGCTCCGTCCTCTCCAGGATATCGTCAAGCGCGCTGAATAGGCGTTCCTTAACGACAGGCTTTACGATATAGTCAGACGCCTTTACAGAGTAGCTTTCAAGCGCAAACTCCGGCGATGAAGTCAGAAATATCACAGAAGAAGCCCTGTCAAAACCGCGTATCTCCCGCGCCAGCTCGATACCGTTGAGCGCCGGCATAAGCACATCAAGTATATAGATGTTGAACCCCGCAGAATCAGCAGTAGAAGCAAGCTCCACGCTGCTTGAAAACTCACTGTGCGCGAGAGGCACGGAGCGTTCAGATCTGTAGTCGTCAAGCAGTGCAGCAATACGCCCGAGCTCATTACGGTCATCATCGCAAACAGCTATTTTCAATATGATCACTTCCTTTAAAAATAAATTACTTACAATATCAATAAATTCATGAATAAATGCATGAATAAGTTCAAAAACCCCCGGCCGTCACCGGCCCCACACTCGCCCGGCGCACGGGCGCAGTCTGTCAACTTATTAATGAAATAATTGTATCAGTTAAATATAACGTATAACAGCGTTGTATTTCAACTAATTTATTTTCTGTTTGTTTCGCAGATACGAATATGTGCTGCTAGTCTGCGTAAAATATTGCTATGAGGTGCGAATAATTATGAATTTTAACACCGTACAGGTGCAAATAATTACTGAATTTACTTGATGAAAGGTGCAGGTTGTGGTGTAATATATGTATCATATGAGAATATGAAAGCTAAAAAAACTCTATTTACAAAGAAAACAGTATGACTGATCGAGGAGGTCTGTTTATGGAACGAATCGCATTGCAAAAATTGATCGACTGGAACAATAACAAACGCAAGAAGCCGTTGATCATCTGGGGAGCAAGGCAGGTCGGCAAGACTTACCTTGTAGAAGAGCTTTTTGCTAAGACCTATTATAAAAATAACTATATATATATTGATTGCAAAAAAGAAGATGAAATACGTAACTTCTGTTCCGAAACCGCAAATGCAGAAAAAATTATCGAATATATTTCGTTGCGCAAAGGAAAGCAAATAAATGAAAATACTTTGCTGATATTTGATGAGGTACAGGAGTGTCCTAACATTATTTCTTCCCTCAAATATTTTTGTCAGGATCTCAGAGAAATTCCTGTTATTGCGACCGGTTCAATGG
>CAVGAH010000100.1:0-7582 GCA_963627215.1 bacterium
CTCCTTACACCTATAGCTTCGTTTACACTCGTCCAAGCTCCGGTGGTGGCGGAGGCTCAACTGTAGCGGCAACAACTTATGAAATTTCTGTTCCGAGCGGCATCGCACACGGAAGCGTATCTCTTTCAAAGAGCAGCGCAGCAGAAAATGACAAAGTTACACTTACAGTTAAAGCTGACAAAGGATATACTTTAGAAGTTTTGAAAGCTGCAGATGCTAACGGCAAAGAGGTTGCACTCACAGCAGTTGAGCTTGGCAAAGAGTACACCTTCGTAATGCCTGCATCTAAAGTAAGCTTTGAAGTAAGCTTCATGGAAGATAATTCAATACTCAACTACTTTGTTGACGTAAATGCGGCTGATTATTTCTATGATGCGGTTCTGTGGGCTGCTGAAAAAGAAATAACAACAGGTATGGATGATTCGCACTTTGCTCCGAAAGCTAACTGCACAAGAGCTCAGATCGTTACTTTCCTCTGGAGAGCGGCAGGAAGCCCTGAAGTAACAACAGATAAAGCATTCTCTGATGTGGCTTCTGACAGCTATTATGCTAAAGCTGTTGCCTGGGCAGTTGCGAACGGAATCACAACAGGAACTGAAGCTGACAAGTTCAGCCCGGATGATACATGCACAAGAGCGCAGAGCGTAACCTTCCTCGCAAGAGCGTTGAAGGGCACAGCAGAAGCAAGCGCTGAGTTCAGCGACGTGGCTTCTGACAGCTACTATGCAAATGCGGTTGCATGGGCTAAGGCAAACGGAATCACAACAGGAGTTACCGAAAGCACATTCGGCCCTGATAACGATTGCACACGTGCTCAGATTGTAACATTCCTTTATAGGGGATATGCAAATAAGTAAACAATAAAATAGGAATTATTTGCGGCGGTTCGGGATATGATCCCGAACCGCCGTTTTGAGTTCACGGAACGGTTACGAACCGGTTACGAACCGTTCCCTGCTAAATGCCATATAAATGAATCATTCATGCAGTGATGTCTGCTTCGGGCGGCAGTTTTTTCAGAAAAATATTATGAGAATATGATTTTCGTATTTTTTACTTGATAAATCTGTGGAGCCTGCCGGCGAGTATCGTGGCAACTACGATCTTGATGATGTCCGGGATGATGAACGGGAATACGCACCAGCCGAGTACTGTCATGAGGCCTACGGCTCCTGTCTGGCTTGTGTAGACGAACATGAACCATGCTGTTCCGAAAACGTAGCAGACTGCTATACCGAGTACCATTGAGATCGCTAAAACAGGGAGCTTGCAGCCGAATTTCTGTGTGGCGAGGCCGACTATAAGAGCTGTAAATATGAAGCCTATTATGTAACCGCCGGTCGTTCCGAATATAACGCCGAGGCCGCCGCTGAAGTTTGCGAATACAGGGAAGCCTACTGCGCCGAGACATATAAATACGATAACTGCGAGCACGCCGCGCTTAGCGCCGAGAAGACCTGCCACGAGGCAAACTGCGAATGTCTGAAGCGTGAACGGTACTGTTGCAGGTATAGATATCCATGAGCATATTGCGATGAGCGCCGCTGACAGTGCGATGTATGTCAGCGTGAGTGTTTTTGAGTGTGAATTTTCCATAACAGAATAAAGTCCTTTCAATATTAAATATTTTGATAACGTAGCGCCAGATGTACCCCGCTTCTATATCGACTATAGTAAACCAGATAAAATGTATTGTCAACTTAAAAATGCGCTGCGGGTTGACAATTAAAAAACGACCGGTATTTGCCAAACGCTGTTTGAAGCGTCAGATGGTGCCGGTCGTTTTTTCATCATGCCTGCCGGATAATGTTGGCTACGTTAAGATGCGAATGCTGCGATCACTATCATAACGCCGACCAGCAGGAATATTATCAAAAGGTATTTCCAGACGAATTTCAGCCAGCGGTCATACGGAACGCGCCCGATGGCGAGACCGCCCATTACTACAGCGCTCGTAGGAGTTGCCATGTTTACGAGCCCCGACGCTGACTGGAACGCCGTTATGACGAGCGAGCGGCTGACTCCCGCAAAGTCAGCGAGCGGCGCGAGGACGGGCATGGAAAGCGTTGCCAATCCTGATGTTGACGGGATGAGGAATGAAAGCGGTATAAATACGAGGTAATTTATAAGCGTAAAAGCCGCTGAACCGAGGTCGGAGAGCAGGCTCTCGCCCGCATGAAGTATCGTATCCGTTATCATTCCGTCATTCATTATTACGGTGATTCCGCGCGATATGCCGATGATGAATGCGACTCCGAGCAGCTCTGCTGCTCCCGAAACTACGCCGTCTATGATCTCTTTTTCTTTAAGTCCGTAAATAAGTCCGGTGAAGACAGCCATAGTCAGAAACAGCGCTGAGAGCTGAGGAAACCACCATCCGAGCGATGGGAGCACGGTTATCCCCATATCGTCGAACGGTATTACGCCGTATATCATTATGAGGAACGTTATCGCAAACAGCGCGAGTGCTGCTTTTCTGCGGCCCGTCAGTGCGGGCGCTTCATCGTGCGGCGACGCAAAGTGTTTGAGATTGCTTTCGCGCATATCAGCAACGTAAGAGCGAGCCGGGTCATTTTTTACTTTTTCAGCGTACCGCATCACATATATTACAGTTATTACCAGTCCGACGATAAATATCGCAAGGCGCAGCAGCAATCCGTCTCCCATGCTTATGCCTGCAAAGCCTGAAGCGATGCCCGTAGCAAACGGGTTTACGGTAGAGCCGAGCACGCCGATACCTGCGCCGAGCATTATTACTGCGACTGCCGTTACTGCGTCGTATCCTGCGGCTATGAATATAGGCAGGATGAGCGTGTAGAACGCGATAGTTTCCTCAGACATACCGAACGTAGTGCCGCCGAGCGCGAAAAGCGTCATCATTATAGGTATCATCCATTTTTCGCGCCCGTTCATGATGTGCAGTACGCGGAATATCCCAGCTTCGAGCGCGCCTGTCATATTCATGACTCCGAGGAACGACCCGACCATAAGGATAAATACTGCAATGTCAACTGCGTCATAAAAACCACTGAACGGCGCCTGGAGTATCGCGCTTATCCCCTGACCGGAGCGCGCTGTTTTACTGTACGTCCCTGCGATGAGTTCGGAGCCGCTGTCTGTCAGTATTTTTTCGTATTCGCCCGCAGGCACTATCCACGTGAGCAGCGCCATTATAGCTGTCAGTATCACGAGGATAGTGAACGCCTGCGGCATTTTAAGCTTTTTCATGAGATAAGGCCTCCCGTCAGCCTCTGCCGATAGTAGCGACGAGCACCGCTTTTATAGTGTGCAGCCTGTTCTCAGCCTCGTCAAAGACCACGGAATGTCTGCTGCGGAACACCTCGTCAGTGACCTCGCATATATCTGTCCCGTTTGCGAGCCATTCGGCAGCCATGCGCGTCTTGTCGTCGTGGAACGAAGGCAGGCAGTGCATAAAGAGCACGTCGCGGTTTTCTGTCTTGCGGAGCATGTCCATAGTTACTTTATAAGGTGAGAGCAGCTTTACGCGCTCCGGTATCTTGTCCTCTTCGCCCATGGAAGCCCAGATATCGGAATAAATAACATCAGAGCCCTTGAGAATGTCGATATCGTCTTTTATCTGGATAGATGCTCCTGTCTGCTCGCAGACTGATTTTACCTTTCTGATGACCTCCGCGTCGATGTCATTAATGAGCTTCTGCGGACCGTAAGCGACAAAGTGCATGCCCATCCTGGCGCAGCCGTACATCCATGCGTAGCACATGTTATTTCTGACGTCGCCGACAAACGCAATAGTACACTTGTTTAACGGTTTTGCTATATGCTCCTCTATAGTCAGCATGTCTGCGAGTATCTGGGTAGGGTGATCCTCGTCGGTCAGGCCGTTCCATACAGGTACGCCGGAGTATCTGGCGAGATCTTCAACGACCTTCTGGTCGAATCCGCGGTATTCTATGCCGTCAAAGAAGCGCCCGAGTACCTTTGCGCTGTCTTCTATAGATTCCTTTTTACCGACCTGTGAGCTGCCTGAGTCCAGGAACGTTACGTGAGCGCCCTCATCGTGCGCGGCAGCTTCAAATGCACAGCGCGTTCTTGTGGAAGTCTTTTCAAAAAGAAGCACGATATTTTTCCCTTCAAGCGCGTGCCCGCATATCCCGGCGCGCTTTTTGGATTTGAGGTCGTGGGCGAGGTCGAGCAGATATCTGATCTCCTCAGGCTTGAAATCCATGAGAGTCAGGAATGATCTTCCTTTTAAGTTTACAGCCATATATATCAATTCCTTTCTATTTTAATACTTGAATTTTTATCTTCTAACGAGAGGCATGCTCATACAGCGCGGACCGCCGCGTCCTCTGCTCAGCTCGGAGCTTGGTATTACGTGAGTTCTGATGCCGTGCTCCCGGAGCACTCGGTTTGTTGCTGTATTACGCGAGTAAACTATTACCTCACCGGGCGCTACCGCAAGTGTGTTGGAGCCGTCGTTCCACTGCTCGCGCGCAGAGTCTACAGGATGACCACCGCCGCATTTTATTAGTGTCACTGAATCAAGACCGAGCTGTCTGCGGAGCATGTTTTCAAGATTGTCTGAATCTTCCTCAATATGAAGCTTTTTGTTCTCATCGAGCGTTATGATAAAGAAGCCCATGCTGTCGCTGAGATGCGCGTGGACTGTGAATTTGTCGTGATCGACCATAGTAAACACCGTGTCGAGGTGCATGAAGCTACGGTTTTTGGGGATATCTATAGCGATGATCTTTTTGAAGCCGGAGCCCTTATCAGGGTCAAGTATCTCCTTCGCGTACTGCTCGATAGCGAACGGCTGCGTTCTTTCTGAAATTCCGACCGCAATAGTTTCACTGTTAAGGATAAGGATATCGCCGCCCTCGATAGTCGAGTCGCACGTGCCGCTTATAGTCTCGCAGCCCGCGTAGTCAGCCGTTGCAGCGTTTGCAACTCCGCGCGCGAACCATATCGGTACGTTTTTGTATTCGGGATGATATCTGAAAATATAGTCGCCGAAAAGCGTCTCGCGGTTACGTGTTACAGTTGACATGCGGTGTATCGAAACGCCGTTGCCCGCGCATGCAAACGGGTCGCGCGTGAAATACAGGTTCGGCATTGGGTCGATAAGGAACGGGTAGTCCTCTTCGAGATAGTCGGTCAGGTTTTTACGGGCGTATTCCGGAATGTCAGATTTTCTGACTCCCGATATCATACGGCTGAGCATTACATTATTTTCCAGACCTGCAAGATGCTCATAAATTATTTCCGTGCGGCGGTCTCCGCGGATCCCGGCTTCGGCGATAAATTCATGGATAAAGCTGTTGCGGACGTCCGGATCTGTCAGAGACTCGCTCACAAGGTCGGTAAGATAGACGACCTCCGCGCCGCAGAAGCGCAGCGTCGATGCAAACTCGTCGTGCTCGCTCTGCGCAGCCTCAAGGAACGGGATGTCGTCAAAAAGAAGCCTGTCGAGATACTCGGGCATCAGGTTGTCGAGCTCGTGTCCGGGTCTGAAAAGCAGAACTTTCCTCAGCGGCTCGACTTCAGAGTATATATGGATAGGGCTTTTTGACGTTTTGTGCGATATATTTTTACGATTTTCGTCAGTCATACGTTTTCCTCCTGCGTGATATTTTCTGTACAGGCTATATTATTTTCAGCAGGCGGGATTTTATACGTGTATCTCGCAATGTCAGCGGGTATAATTAATGCATGAATGTTTTTAAAGATGCAGCCGTCACCGGCTGTACGGCGCGCCTTCTAAAGTAAAATAATGGAAGCTAATGCGCGCTTTATCCAAAAAGAAAAAAGATGCTGACGGAGGTACATAAAAAATGGGAAAAAGAGCGGAAAAGGCTTTAATGAATCATATGAGCGGATACAACTGCGCGCAGGCCGTAGCCTGCGCTTTTGCAGATGTTATGGGAATGGATGAAAAAGACGTTTTCAGACTGGCAGAGGGCTTTGGATTTGGAATGGGCTCAAAGCAGGTGTGCGGAGCTGTTTCGGGCATGCAGATGGCAGCGAGCTGCCTTTCGAGCGACGGCGACCTTGACGACCCAAAGACTAAGGCCAGGACTTACAAGCTTATGAGAGATCTGCAGCAGCAGTTTATTGATAAAAATTCTTCTATTATATGTGACGATCTGCTCGGCGGGGCGGGGAAGCCTAAGCTGCGTTCATGTCCGGGATGCGTGGAGGATGCGGCTTGTATTCTTGAAAAATATATGGAAGAAACAGGAAAATAGGCGCTATACTGCTGCTTTTTGCTGGACAGAGGTGCCTGAGTAGTAGTGACTGAGGATCTCTTTGTAGGTGTAGCCGCGGCTGGCCATGCCGTCGGCGCCGTATTGGCTGAGACCTACTCTGTGGCCACTGCCCTGGGTGGTGAATGTTACGTTGTCGTTGGAGACTGCTACGGTCATGTCGGCCGACGGCAGGCTGAACAGCGTTCTGGTCTGGCGGCCTGTGAGGGCGATGTTTCCGAACCGGATGAGGGCGGCTCCGCCGCCCTCTGTGCGCGACAGGACTTCTATGCTTGAGGCGGCATCGGAATCGCCTGCAGAAACTATAGTGACTGATGCTTCGTGGGACGCGGCGTAATCCTTTACTTTTGACATGACCTCAAGTAAAGGAACGGTCGTTGTCTTATCGGTATATTTTTCGGGAGCATCGTACAGACTTTCTACGCTGCGCAGGTACGGCAGTGCTCCCGCAAATACGTCCTCTGAGTTTTCAGTCCGCCCGCCACCTGCTGACGAAAAGAATAACGGCTGCTGTACGAGCTCGCCGTTGTAATAAAGAAGCTCGCCCGCCGTCTCTGCGACGGCGTTTTTTATTATGTTAAAATCGTTTTCGTACCATTTGTCAGATTTTACCTTACGCAGCTCGACTTCGTTTCTGTAGACCTGGCAGCAGGTAGTGGAGCAGACGTATGCTCCGGGATGCTTTGACTTTCCCTGTTCGTATTGCTCGCGCCGCCCATCGGCGTATGTGCGGGCGGCTACTGCCTGCGCTTTTATGGCTTCGTAGGAGAAGGATGACGGCATTTCTGATGCAACCACGCGGGCGGTGTATAGTTCGAGGGGGATTTTTTCGATGCTCCCGTCGGACATCCGGACGAGGACTGATGAGGTGGACAGGGCTGTTAGTTGGGCGTCTGTTATCGGGGCGGTGTGGTCGGGTGGGGCGGTGGTTATCAGTTTTATGTTTTTTGGGGTGGCGGCGGGGGTTGCGGGCGCGGCAGCGGCCGCATTTTTTACAGCGGGGTCCGCGGCGCTGTCGGTGGTTATTATGGTCTGGGGCGGTGCGGACGCCGCGCGGGTGTCGCCGGAGGCGTCGTCTGCTCCACGTCCGTTTATTGCGTATATCGTCATTACTGTAATAAAAACGATGAGTGCGGGGATATCCAGAGCGCCGGGCGCTTGCCTTTTTCTTCTTTTATTTATTGATGCTATCAATTACAGGCACGTCCTTTCTTTGACTTTATCGATAACGTAGCGCCAGATGTCACCCGCCTCCATAGGCGGCGGGTTCCATTCCCGGGTTTCGGTGGCGGGTAATAATCTCCCACCGAAACCCGGGCGGAGCAGAAGCTCCG
>CAVGAH010000101.1:0-7539 GCA_963627215.1 bacterium
GCCATATAATGCCAGAGAATATACGGGCAGGACTTCAACCGTCACGTATATTCGGCGGCAACAGGTGGCGTCCCGTATTTTTGAGATGTTATTGCAAATATTTAAAAGGTGAACCGATGAAAAGGGACAAAAGACAAATCATGACATGGCCGTCTATGCTGGTCCTGTTTCTTTTCGCCTTCGTACCGCTGATAATAATGTTCGTAACGAGCTTCAAGAGCGATGCGACAGGCGCATTTACACTTGAGAACTATGCGCGCTTCTTCCAGAAGACGATGTACCTCAAGCTCACGGGAAAGACGATCGTAAATTCGCTTCTCGTAACAGTTGTAAGCCTTGTAGTGGCTTATCCGCTTGCCTACATAATGGCAAAAAAATTAAAGGGTCTTAAAAACATAATACTCGTACTCGTAATTATTCCGTTTTTTACAAATCAGCTCGTAAGAGTGTACAGCTGGTTGATATTCCTGCAGGACGGCGGAATACTCAGCAGCTTTTTCAACAGTCTGGGACTTTTTCCTGACGGACTGGGTATACTTTATACCCAAGCTGCAGTTGTAATAGGACTCACTCACGCATTTTTCCCATATATGGTAGTTACTATTTATATGGCGCTCGAACGCCTTGACGACTCGCTCATAGAGGCGAGCACGAGCCTCGGCGCGTCAAAGCTTACTACATTCAGGAAGGTAATATTCCCACTTTCGATGCCGGGAGTTATTTCGGGAATAATGATCGTTTTCGTTCCGTGCCTCGGTACATTCGTAGAGCCGCGTATACTGGGCGGCACAGACGGTACAGTTATCGGTACGGTCATCGAAGACCAGTTCTTTGAGATATACGGATGGAACTTCGGCGCTGCGATAGCGTTCCTGCTCCTCGCATTAGTTATAGTCAGCATGGCCGCGCTCAACAAGGCAGGCAGTAAGTGGGAGGCTGAGTAATGAAAAAGAAAACAGGCATACTCAGTAAGCTTCTCGTAATACTCGTGCTGCTCTACCTGTACGTTCCTGTAATCGTACTTATGGTGCTGAGTTTCAACGAATCAAGATATAATTCGCTCCCTATACATTTCACAATGAAATGGTATCAGGAGCTTGCGGGCGATACCGCCCTCATAACAGCGGCAAAGAACTCGCTGCTGCTCGCTCTCGTGACAGGTATCATATGCATAATCCTTGCGACATTATTCACGCTCGGTCAGCGTTACCTGTCAAAGAAGCTCAACGGGCTCTTCAACAGCATAGTAATGATGCCTATGAGCATTCCATGGCTCATTATCGGCCTTTCAATGCTGCTCATGATACGCCAGCTCGGATTTTCAAAGAACATGTTCTTCGTACTTGCGGGACATGTGATAATCTCTCTGCCTTACGCCCTGTTGGTATTAAGGGCGCGAATGAGCTCTATAGATGAATCTCTGGAGGAAATGAGCGCGTCGCTCGGCGCGAGCGCGTGGACTACGTTCAGGCGCATAACTCTGCCTGCCATAGCGCCGGCAATGGTAGCCGGAGGCTTCCTTTCTTTTATGATAAGCTTCGATAACTTCGCTATAAGCTATTTCCTTATGCCGAACGGAGTTTCAACGCTGCCTATCGAGATACAGACATCTATAAAATTCGGATTTACGCCGGAGATAAACGCGATATCAACTATAATCATCGGCGTTTCGCTGGTCTGCCTTGCTGTAGTCGGCGTAATAATGGGTTCAAACCTGAAATCTATGGTAGGAGGAAATAAGAAATAAATGTCACAGGTTACATTAAAAGGAATCACAAAAATATATGGAAGCAACACAGTAGTTGACCATGTAGATCTTGATATAGAAAACGGCTCGCTCGTGTCTATCCTCGGTCCTTCAGGCTGCGGCAAGACGACGATACTCAGAATGATAGCCGGATTTGAAACGCCGGACGACGGCGACGTGCTGTTTGACGGCGAATCTGTAGGCAAGGTGCCTGTAAACAAGAGAAATATAGGAATGGTATTCCAGAGCTACGCGCTCTTCCCGCACATGACTGTAGCGCAGAACGTTGCATACGGCCTTGAACAGCAGGGCGTGCCTAAAAGCGAGATACCGGGCCGCGTGCAGGAAGCGCTCGCAACAGTACATATGGACGAATTCGCTTCAAGAAAGCCGAAGCAGCTTTCAGGCGGCCAGCAGCAGAGAGTAGCTCTCGCGAGAGCGCTCGTTATACGCCCTAAGGTACTGTTACTTGATGAATGCCTCTCAGCTCTCGACAAAAAGCTCAGAGTAGAGATGCAGACGGAGCTCAGAAGGATACTCGAGGAAAGCAAGGTAACAACATTCTTCGTAACGCACGACCAGGAAGAGGCTATGACCCTTTCGGACAAGATCGTAGTAATGAGCCGCGGCAACATAGAGCAGCTCGGAACTCCTCGTGAAGTATACGAGCAGCCTGTAAATAAATTCGTTGCTGACTTCCTCGGAAAGGCTACGTTCTTTGAAGGCGAAGCTGAAGCTGTTGACGGCGACAGCATTACTATAAAGACTGCTGACGGTAAAGTCACTGTTCCGGGCAGAGGCGCTTCTGCAGGCGAAAGCGTTCGGTATGCGCTCAGACCTGAAAAGGTAAAAATTTACACATCAGGAAACAAGCCTGCATCAGGCGCTATAGACGGCGTAGTTGAAAGCGTTATATACTCAGGAAATCTTATGTCGTGCACTGTAAACTGCGGCGGCATAAGCATAAAGGCTGAGATGGGCGGAACAGACTCTGCATCGGGCGTGAGCCGCGGAGACGATGTCGCTGTAGCGTGGGAGCCTGAAGCTCTCATAAAGCTTGATAATAAAAAGGCTTAGAAAACAGCAGGTGAAATATTAATGGTAAATGAATGTTATCTTTTCGGCGGTCTGATAATGGACTGCTATTATGCGATAGACGCGCTCCCGGAGCGCGGGCAGGACGGATTCATAACCGCAGAGAAAATGATGGCGGGCGGATGCGCCGTAAACATGGCTGTCACTATAGAAAATCTGGGCGGTAAGGCGCATGTAATATCAGGAATGGGCGATGACCCGTCATCTGTAAACCTTATGGAGTATATGGACAGGCACAGCCTGTCAACGAAATTCATAGAGCAGGTAGAGGGCAAGGTAGGCAAATGTCTCGTGCTCCTTGAGCCTGACGGCGAGCGTACTTTTCTGACGAGCAAGGGCGCTGAGGGATTGTTTTCCGAGGCGCTGAGCGAGCGTATAAAGAAGGAAGTGCCGTCAGTAGTCGGCGTTACAGGATACTATCTGCTGAATGAAGATTCTGAAAGAGTGCTTCAGACGCTTGAATATCTGCATTTTAAAGGAACGAAGATACTCTTTGACCCAAGTCCGCTGGTATCGTCAATAAACGATAGACAGCTCGGCAGGATAATACGTATAAGCGATATGATGACGCCAAATACTGTAGAACTTGAATATATCAATAATTTCACATCGCTTATAGAGTACACTGCTCGCAGAAAGACTGCGATCGTAAAGAACGGCAGCGAGGGTGGTTCTGTTTACTCGCCTTACGGAAGCTTTACATACAAGTCTGCGCCGGTAAGCGATGTCGTTGATACTACAGGCGCGGGCGACAGCTTTGCAGGCGCGCTGCTGTTTTCTATGATGTACGATATGCCGCTCGACGCGGCTGTAGAGCTCGCTGCAAAGTGCGCGTCAAGGACTGTTGAGATAGACGGACCTCACGGGTTCTGGTCGTTATAACTTAATATTTGTTTGATACAGGAAATATTTCAGGAGGAAAACATGCTGGACAGAGCATACGGAGCGCTTATCGGCGGCGCTATCGGAGACGCTATGGGAATGCCGGCGTCTTTTATGACAAGAGCGCAGATCGAAAAAGCGTATGGTTATATAAATGATTTTCTTGAACCGGAGAAGGATGTACAGAGCTATCACGGAGATCTGCAGGCTGCAGAGATAACTGATGATACTATGGAAAGCGTTATCATATGCAACGTGCTTCTCGAGAATGGTGAATTTTCTGAAGCTGCATTCAACAAGGCTATGAAGGAATGGGCTATAGAGCAGAAGATGCTTGAGAGCACTGTTATAGGACCTTCTACAAGGCGTTATCTGACTGCCCTTATAGAAGGACGTGACCCGAAGGAAACTTCAGGAGCCGGAAATACGAACGGCAGCGCGATGCGTGTTGCACCTATAGGTGTAAAGTATCACTATGATATGGCTAAGTGCCTTGAGGCTGCTGCGGCTTCTTCGCTTCCAAGCCACGGAAGCAGACCTGCTGTAGCTGCTGCGTGCGCTGTGGCTGCTGCTGTTTCTGCGGGCGTTCACGGCGGATACAGTGTGAACGAGGTGCTCAATGCGGCTTATGAGGGTGCGCTTTACGGAGAGGCTCGCGGAGCTGAGATAACGGCGCCGTCTGTGGCTAAGAGGATACGTGTAGTTGAAAGGATAGTTGATGAGGCCGGCGATGCGGGCATCAGGGCTATACTTGATGAGATGGTAGGCGTGCTCGGCGCGAGCATGTTTGCTTATGAGTCTGTACCTCTGGCGCTCGGTGCTTTTTATGCTGTAAACGGCAACGGTTGCGAGGGCGTGCTTGCTGCTGTAAATGCGGGCGATGACGCTGATACTAACGGCGCTATATGCGGAAATATCTGCGGAGCTTATTCAGGGGCTTCTGCGTTTCCTGATATCTGGAAGGATCGCGTGCAGAAGACGAGCTGCCTTGATATGAAGGGTATGGCGGAGAAGTTGATAATTAAATAATGAAGTTATAGGATCCCGTCCTCCGCCTTTGGGTGGTGGACGGGATTTTTGAAGGTTGTGTGAAAAAACTGGACTTGGGGTTGTAAGTGTGTGTGAATTCTGTTAAGTTTTTGTGTAGAGCATGGACTGAAAATCGGTAAGGGGGTCGGATATATGAATACATACAGGAAGTTCAGGACGGTTGCGGCTGTTATGGCGGCTGTGCTCATAATATGCAGTGTTCCCATGACGTTTGCGGATGGCAGGAACGTTTCTAAGGGTGCCGGCATCATAGGGTCAGTAGTGAGTGATACGTCGGCTGATAACGGCAGTTCTGCTGCGCCGGTGACGGCGGATGATAGTGAGGATTCAGGTTCGGCTGCTTCGGGTGATTCATCAGGTGTGGCGGACGAGCCGGATATTGCTTTGGGTGATGAATTCATAAATTCACTGAGCGCTGCTGAGGAAAAGGCGCTTGACAGTATAGAGTATTCACTTGATGAATATGAAAATAATGAAGTACTTGTTATGTACAACGACGGCAGCCTTGATGTAAAGAAATATGACTCGCAGGAGGAGCTTGCTGCAGGTCTTGAGGAGCTTAAGGCTGATGAAAGCGTCGAGACTTACCAGCCGAATTTTTCGTATGAAAATGAAGCGGTGACGCAGACTATTACGAATGACTCATATTCAAAAATGCAGTGGGCGCTTTCAAATAACGGTACTTTTAAAGGCTACAGGACTTCTGTGCTGTCAAAGAGCGGTGTAGATGTGAGTGCTGAAAAGGCGTGGAAATACTATACTCCTGCGCGCGAAGCTGTGATAGCGCTCATAGATACAGGCGTACAGTACGAGCATCCTGAGCTTACGGGCTCGTTCTGGACAAACACTGACGAGATACCGGGAAACGGCATAGATGATGACGGAAACGGCTATGTTGATGATGTGAACGGCTGGAATTTCTATAACAATAACAATTACGTGTATACAGGTTCTGATGATTCGCATGGCACGCACTGTGCAGGAACTATATCTGCAGAGAAGGATAATGATTCGGGAATAGCCGGTCTGGCAGATTATGACAATATAAAAATAATGATGCTCAAGGCTCTCGGCGGTTCAAACGGCGAAGGAACAACGCTTTCGCTCGCTCTCGCGATAAAATACGCAGAGAATAACGGCGCGACTGTATGCAATCTCAGTCTTGGAACTAATACTAACGATAAGGTCCTTTACAGGACTATGAAAAATTCAAAGATGCTGTTTATCGTAGCTGCAGGCAACGGCGGCGCTGACGGTCGCGGAGTAAATATAGACAAAACGCCGAGCTATCCTGCGTCTTACGATCTAGACAACATTATAACGGTAGCAAATATAAAGGCTGACGGAACGCTCAGCTCTTCATCTGACTACGGCGCGACATCTGTTGATATCGCTGCTCCGGGAACAGATATCATAAGCACTTCTGCAAACGGAAAGTATGCGTATATGACGGGTACATCCATGGCGGCGCCTTTTGTGACTGCTGCGGCAGCTATGGTATATTCTTCAAATGCGAGCCTGACGCTTGCCGACACTAAAAATATCCTGTTATCTACTGTAAAAACTGACAGCGCGCTTACAGGAAAGCTCCTTACGGGCGGTATGCTCGACTGTGGTTCTGCAGTTGCTTACGCTGTTACAGGAAGTACACAACGTGATGCTGGCGAAGGAAGCATAGACGCGTCGCAGCCTTCATCAGGCAGTGACAACAACGGTCAGAGCCAGCAGAAACCGTCACAGGGCAGTAACAGTGCGCCGTCAAACGGAACTATGCCGGGATATAATTATGATTTTAACGGCAACCCGTTCAGCGGAGGCAGCTCAAATGCGAACGACCCATTTAACAGCGGCTTCTTCAACACGATCAGCATGCCGACTATAGATTTAAGCAATTTCTTCGGCTTCCATTTCAAAATAGAAGTCCCGCGCTTCGTCCAGATAATAATGACAGGAAAGTAGGCGTCACCGCCCCGCCTGTTCTAAAATACATTTTTTAGAAATAATATTAAGGGAGGCACAACAGCCTCCTTTAATATTATATAGATTGTGTCGCGCAATAGAAGCGTAGAGATCCGGTGCTGGTTATTTTCAAAAAGACGCCCCATAATGCCGGAGAATATACGGGTAAGCGTAGTTGAAGTTCCCTGCATGCCCGCCCGCCTGTATTGGCGTCATGTGTTTACAGTAAAGTATATATTTTGAGGTTTTAGCGGAGTAAAAATTTATGAGTATCGTAGAATTGATATTACTTGGGATCGCCCTGTCAATGGACGCATTCGCAGTCTCAGTCTGTAAGGGTCTGGCCACAGGCAATGTAAAAGCAAAGCACATGTGCATCGCAGGCGCATGGTTCGGCGGGTTTCAGGCACTTATGCCGTTTTCAGGTTTCATACTGGGCTCGGCATTTTATAAGTATATAACAGCGTTCGACCACTGGATAGCCTTCGTGCTGCTGGCTTTCATCGGTGGCAAGATGATAAAGGAAGCACTCAGTGACGAAGAAACAGACGCTGATGCTGACGCGTCGTTCGGCTTTATGACCATGCTCGTTATGGCTGTGGCGACGAGCATAGACGCGCTTGCAGTCGGAATAACGTTTGCGTTCCTTAATGTAAATATATGGATAGCAATAACGCTTATCGGCATAACTACATTCGTCTGTTCAGCAGCAGGAGTGAAGATCGGCAGCGTATTCGGCGGCCGTTTTCAGCAGAAAGCAGAGATCGCAGGCGGTGTCATTCTGATACTTATAGGCTTAAAGATAC
>CAVGAH010000102.1:0-7279 GCA_963627215.1 bacterium
TTCCATAAGGCGTACTCATTTTTACCTGCTCGCGCTGACGCTCGACTGCATTATCAAACTCAGCAGTTATATTTTTTCCGGATCTGCTGTATATATTATATTCCAACTCGTCAGAGCTGTTGTTTTCAACGCCTGTATTTAAATATTCATACATTATATAGTTAGCGTCCTTGATTGAAATATATGTTGTTGAATTTCTCAATACAGGATATGCCGCCATATTTACGGTGAACTGCTGAGCTGCGGATACTGCCGCGTATGGATCATTCATATCCCATTGTCTGAGCGACATTGTATCTTCACCGATCTTTATACGGTACGCGCCTGCAACATTATGGAGCTTATCTGTCAGAACTATATCCATAGTTCCCTTGTTCCATGACAGACTATACTCTCCGTCGAACTTATCAAGCGCATCTCGGAGCGGAACATATACGTCGCCGTTTTCCGTAAAAGGTCTGTGCGCCAGTTCTACTGTCTTTCCCCCTGATACGATCTCGACAGTTGCGTCAGACGTTGTAATATTCGCCAGTGCGCTGCCTGCAAATACCGTAGTTGACAGCATAACGAATGCTGCAGCTACCGATATTGCAGATATGAGCTTATTTATATTTCTGTTTTTTCTTTTTCCTGCATTACTGCCCTGACCGTTTATTCTCTGATCATATCTTTTCTGATTATATCTTATCATGGCAAATCTCCTCTTCAGCGTTTTTTTGCTGCCTGCCATCTGTGTCGTAAGCATTGCAGATCTGTTCTTTCTTCCCGTGACAGCCGCAAGCTCAAGTATCATCCTCATGTAACTGTCTTTTTCACTGTCATTCAGCTTTTCTGTTACAGCAATATCGCACGATATTTCACAGTTAAGATCTATCTGCCTCGACACGGCGTACACAAACGGGTCAAACCAGTGTACGCTCCTGACAAGCATCGCAAACCACTTGTACAAAATATCCCTTCTTTTATAATGCGTTAATTCATGCATTATGATATATCTTATATTTTCCTCTGATATTCCACCTGATGTTTCACCTGATGCTCCAATCAAAGTCTTGATCGGATCTTCGATCGAATTTGCAATATCAGGCAGGAAAAGTGCAGGTCTTACGAGTCCGACCAGCAGAGGAGCGTCGAGCATATCGGTCCTTAATACCCTTAAACGTTCAGGAATTCCGACTATATCTGTATACGGTCTCGAATTTTTATACACGTTCTTTAAAAACAAATGATATTTTATGATCTTTGACGCAGCTGCGATAAATGCCCCCGCCAGCCAGATAATGCTTAACCATTCAAGTATACCTGTCGGTACATATATACTGCTTATCTGCCCGGCAACAGCTGTTTCTGCATGATGCAGCATTTTCTCACCTGCACCCTGTTCAGACATATTATCTTCCGACGCAACGGCGTCGCTTTCCGCGCCTGCTGCCTGCACAGTCTGAAGCTCACGCCGGATCTGACCGTCATCTGCTGTTGTATAAGCTGTCCGGATATCAGGCAGCTGTGTTGAAATATCTATCAACATATTCACAGGCAATATCATCACCGCCAGTACTGTAAGCCATATGTAATAATGCCACTTCGCGCTGAAAAACTTTACCGTCAAAGGTCTTATGCACATAATAAATATCGCAAGCAGGCTGCCCGCAGCCGACATTATAAGTATATTTTTAAATATCTGCACCAACATTATCATAATATACCTTCTCCCATTCAAGCAAAGCTCATGTATTACCGAATCATAGATCAAACATCCTGCGTATCTCGTCTATATCTTCATCTGTCATTTCATCGCTTCTGAACAGCGAAACGGCAAGATCCTTCACTGAACCGTTATACAGCTTCTGCACAAGTGTCTTTGTCTGCGATTTCTTATATGATTCTCTGTCAAGGACAGGCGTATAATAATTTGTTTTATTTTCTTTTGAGACCGTTACAGCGCCTTTTTCCTTCATGCGAGTGAGCAGCGTAGCTACTGTCCTGTATTCCCAGTCATGATCTTTTAGCTCGTCGCATACCTCCTGTACTTTCATAGCTCTGTTGTTTTCCCATAATACCTGCATTACTTCAAGTTCAGCGCCGCTTATTTCATTAGATCTTTTCATCGATGAAGTTAACTCCTTTTCTTTAGTCTTACAATTGTAGTACATAACCATACTACAATTGTAAGAGTCATTTGTCAATACTCTTTATTGTAATATTTACGGACTGTATCCATCAGATCGTCTGCGTCGAGCGGCTTTGCGAGGTGTTCGTTCATTCCTGCTTCGGAGCTGGCTTCTCTGTCGTCTGTGAAGGCATTTGCTGTCATGGCTATTATAGGGACTGTTGCTGCATCTGCTCTGTTGAGGGCGCGTATGGCGCGCGCTGCGTTTATGCCATTCATTACAGGCATCATTACGTCCATTAATATCATGTCAAACTCGCCGACTGATGATGATGCGAATATGTCTACGCCCTCGCGTCCGTTCCATGCTTTGAATATATCCGCTCCGTGGTTTCTGAGTATGAACTCGACGATCTCCATATTCAGGTCGTTGTCCTCTACAACGAGTATCTTTGCGCCGTTCACCATTTCTGAAGCGTCGGGCTGCTCGAGCAGCGGCTCGTCGGCGCATTCCTCAGTATCTATTTCAAAAGGGATGGTTATGCGGAACTCAGTTCCCTTACCCAGCGCGCTTGTAAAGCTTATGCTGCCGCCCATCTGCTCGACAAGCTCCTTTGTTATAGGCAGGCCGAGGCCTGTCCCGGCGTATGATGTCCTCGCTGACTCATTTTCCTGCGTGAACGGTTCAAACGCGTGCTGCTGGAATTCCTCGCTCATTCCTATGCCTGTGTCCGTACAGATAAATTCGAACATCGCCGTACCTTCCTTGCCGGATCCATCTGTATCATGCTCTGCACATGTCACTATGACCGAGCCTCCGTCCTTGTTGTATTTGACCGCATTGCCGATTATATTCTGAAGCACCTGCCCCAGATGAAGAGGACTTCCTATCAAATGGTCGTGCTCTATTACATTATTGTCCATGCTGAGCGTTATGCCGCGCTCGCGCGCCTGCATTTCAAGCACTCCCGCCGTTTCTCTCATAAGCCTGCTCATCGTGAACGGCTTTTTATCAAGCTTTATCTCGCCTGATTCAAGCTTATTCATGTCGAGCACGCTGTTCACCAGGTCGAGCAGGAAGCTCGATGCTGACATTATCTTCGCTCTGCATTCCTCCTGCCTTTCGTGGTCATCTCTGTAAAATCTGCTTATATCTACCATTCCTCGTATACCGTTTATGGGCGTACGTATGTCGTGGCTCATGCGGCGCAGGAATTCGGTCTTTGCGATATTAGCGCGCTCCGCCTCTTCAGCCGCGTGACGCAGTCTCTGCTGATAGTCGAGCTCGAGCTTTTTGTCCTCTGTTACGTTTCTGGTCGCCATAAGCACAGTATTCAGCCTGCCGTCGGCGTCATAACTCTGCGGTATCAGCATAGTAATATACCATTCGTTGTAAATATCTTCGTATGTCAGAGAAATGCACGTCTGACCCTGCAGGCGCTCGCTGACTGTCGCCATGTCAAGAAAGCTTATGTATTCCTGCCTGAACGGCTCCGATACATAGCTTACGTTCATGTCGCGTATGATATCGTCACCGCTCAGTCTTTCATGCATATTTTTAATTATATTTTCCGGAGCCTTGATGACCTCAACGCTTCTGTCATCAAGCCTGAGCAGAAATACAGACGCGTATATCTCGCTTATGGCGCTTATCGTCCTGTACTGCTTCTGAAGCTGCATTACATTGCGGCGGTCGCTCCTGTATCTAAGCATCATGAATATAAGCCATATTATTATGCAAATAGACACTGCATAGCCCATTACAGTATTTCTTGCCGCGAAAACAGACGATGACGGGAAAAAAACAAACAGCGTATATTCGCCCGCTCTCGTCTTATCTCCATACCATATTTTTCCTTCAAATGATGCCTTTATCAGCCCGCTGCGTTCTCTTTTAAGAGCATTGTCAAGCATGCTGCTGTATTTATCTACGCTCTGCCCTTGCAGCTCTTCATAAGTCGAGCTTACTACCGTACCCCCGTCAGAGATTATTCCTATGCCGTTCATTTCCAGGTCAAAGCCGCTTATGAGCGATTCAGCCGTTATCTCCACTCCGTCGTCAACTTCCTCCTTAACAGCGTAAGCTATAACTATACCGTCTGCGCCGGTGCGCGGCACAGCTGCGAAATCATATGTTTTCCCGTCTTTTTCAGCTCTTGTCATATATGATTTGAGATCGCTGCCTGCAATGTCACTTACATTTTCACTCTGTATAATATCTGCCCATCTGTCATATATGTCACCGTCGGATGTGCTCTGTTCTATTACATTAAGGTCAGCGTCAAGCAGCGCCGTTCCTGCGATACGCTGATCGTAAGCATATCTCTCAAGCGCCTCTCCGCTCATTCCCTCGGCAGCTATACAGCGGCTCAGCTCGTTCGCCTTATCAAGCAGGCGTATCAGGCTCTTTGTCCTGTCATTTGCCGCGTAATTGCTGTAACGGATCGTCCGTATCTTCATAAACGACAACGCCTGATCGGACGCCTTTACCGCCTTCGCAGTGTCGTGCATCGTAAGCATAAAAGCTCCGACGGCTATCACTGCAGCGCCTGTAAACAAGAGTATCAGATTGAGCATCAGTCCTTTGACTCCGGCAGTTACAGAGGTATCCTGATACCTTTTCGTTATACGGCTCTTAATCTTATTCTTATTTATATTTTTTCCGCCTGATCTATTTTCCATCAACATCATCAGCTGCAGCCTGTCCTTTCAGTTCGTAATCACCGTTAAGACCGTACTTTTGAACTATCTTTGCGGTCGTTCCGTCATTTTTCATTTCATTGAGCGTATCACTTAGCCGCTCCGCCATATTCCGATGCTTTCCCTTTTCAAATGCAACGCCCAGCTCCGACCTGTGAGCACCTGCAGAGCAATGCAGCAGCAATGCACAATGCCGCCAGCAATGCAATAATATTTCTCTTTTTCATAATATTTCCTCTGACCTCGGCCGTCACCGGCCCCATACAAAAACAATATCACATTATAACGATTTTTTCTATCAGTAAAAGCCTGATTTCAACTGCTTGACGACACTTGTCGACACATATCGACATAATTCAACAGTATTTTTTTACGTACCGGGTGCGGCTACGCACGATTCGTTTAATTTTTACTTATTACAACTAAAAGCAGCCCTTTCGGACTGCTTTCAGCTAATTATGTGATTTTTAAGTATTGCGTCATTGCTCACCACACTTCTGCAAGCAGAAAATCTGCAAGATGAACTATCCTAATGCCGTTTTCGATACCTGTATCCATCTCATTAAGCGTCACTACATATTTAGGATAATGGTCGCGGATCACCATCAGATTTCCGACTTCACGATCAGATGTCTCCGGGATCTGAACACAGACCTGTACATAGATCTTTTCATCACGGCGTGTTGCCACAAAGTCGATCTCCTTTGTATCGTTCTTGCCGATGAAAACATCATAACCTCGGCGCTTCAACTCCAAAAACACAATATTTTCCATTGCGCCGTTAAGCATTCTTCGGTTGTAGCCAAGCAAGGCGTACTTCAATGACACATCTGACAGATAGTACTTCTCCTGCGTTTTCAGGACGCTTTTGCCCTGCAGGTCATAACGCTCGCACGGATATATGATAAACGCCTGTTCCAACCAGCGCAGATAATTATAAATACTCTCCACCGAAACCTTACGGTGCTCACTTTTCAGAAAATTAGAAATAGAGTTTGCGGAAAAGGTTTTCCCTACATTCTCGATTATATACTTCACCACACGATCAAAAAGGTCTTGCTTATTTATACGGTGGCGTTTCACAATATCGCGTGAAACTACGGTGTAATAAATACCATTTACGATCTGATATGCGCTTTGCTCATCATACTCACCGATTGCAAGTATCGGAAAACCGCCAAAGCGAATATATTCATTCAGCAGTTCCTTGCGTGATAGTGTGCTGCCTGCCTTAAAGTCCAGATACTCTTTGAAGGACAGTGTGTAGACGGGAATTGAAATATAGCGTCCTGTCAGATATGTGGATATCTCGCTGGACATAAGTTTGGAATTGGATCCGGTCACATATATGTCTGCATCTGTGCCTTCCAGCAGGCTGTTGACAGCCTTTTCCCATCCATCGATCTCCTGAATTTCGTCCAGTAGAAGGTAGCAATGACCCTTTCCGTTCATGGCTTCACGCAGCTCGTCATACATCTCCTTAGCGGTAATATTCTCAGGAATGTCCATCTCCGTATATCGCTTTGAGATTATATGATCCTCTGATATACCTCGACGCAAAAATTCCTGCTTCAACATTTCAAAAATGGTAGATTTGCCGCAGCGACGCACACCGGCAAGTATCTTTACAAGCGGTTTGTCGATAAAAGGCTCTATAGCCTTAATATAACCCAGTCTGTAAATCATGTTATCGCCTCCCCCTATTTATTAGTATAGCCAAAATAATATCGATTTTCAAAGAGTTTTTCAGGTTTAACCTTAAAAATTTTCTATGAGGTTCCGGTGCGGTGACGCACAATAAATTTACTTCTAAATTTTATATATCAAAAACAGCGTGCATATTATTTGCTATGTAATATGCACGCTATTTTCATGACCGATTCAGTTATTTAATTTTATTTATCATTTTCTGTTTTGTAATCCAAGATATCTTCATGAACCTCATCAACACTTAGCATTTCCTTAAGCTTTTCCGGTGTTACGTTAAAAAATTCAGCTACCTCATCATATGACATTCCTTTTGCTATCATACGTGACGCTATCATGTACTTTTCATGGTTATGCGCTATTTCTGACTCCTGCTTGCCTATACTGTAGCCATTTTTCTCACCTGCTGTATATCCATCTTTCCAGTATTCCTTCTTGAACATTTCTTTTACTTTTTCTTCATCGTATTCTGTTAATATCATTCCCATTACCTCCGATTTATGCGCTGACAGGAATTCTGCCAGCACTCCTTCTTTTATGCACTCGTCTACCGCTCTGTCTATCGCCTGTTTCAGCTTGTCGCTGCCATTGCTCTGCTTTGCGTATGCGCGTACTTTGTCTACGAATATCGCATACTCCTCAAGTGTGCGGCATGCCGACATCAGTTCTTTGTTGCGACCGTAGTTCACGTTTAGCATGACCGCCGTGAATTCTATCCCTGTATTTTCCTCAGGATGCATAAATGCATCCGACAGCTTGAGC
>CAVGAH010000103.1:0-7232 GCA_963627215.1 bacterium
AACCGAGACTGCACGCAGCATCCCATTCTGTGACCGCGGAGCGACCTGCATGCCCACCCGCCTGTATTGGCGTCATGTGTTTACAGTAAAGTATCCTTTTCTGTAAATACGGGATACTGATGCATGCGGGCTTGCAGCATTATTATTTACTATAATTAATTATGGTAAATATTCATCTATCTAACACGGAATTCTGTTATTATTCACAGCTGCGTGGTATACTACATCTGTATTTTGATTCAATTCATTTACAGAGGGGTGTTTGCAATGTATAAAAAAAATAAAGCTGCGTCAGACGCGCTTCAGCAGAAGCGCAGGGATATCATAATAAGGCAGATAAAGAATAACCTTATGATCGTTGCCGGATGTATAGTTTACGGCTTCGGGCTCAATATGTTCATAAAGGCTAACGGGCTGGCTCTCGGCGGGTTTTCAGGTCTCGGCCTTATACTTAACTACAGCTTCGGTTTTCCTATCGGTGCATTCTTTATACTTGCGAATATTCCGCTGCTCATCATATCGTTTAAAGTATGGGGGAGCCGTTATGTCTTTAATACTATGATCGGAGTTATCGTCAGCTCGCTGACTGCGGAGCTTTTTGCAGGTCAGACACTTGTTGTAGACGACCCGTTACTGCCTGCTATATACGGAGGACTTTTTAACGGGCTCGGCATAGGCATCGTGCTCCGCGGAAGCGGAACGACCGGAGGCTCTGATATACTGGCGCAGCTCTGCAATAAATATCGTGGAACGTCACTCGGCACTTTTTATCTTTGCTTCGATGCCTGCGTGCTCATGATCGTTGCATTGATATACGGTCTGACTACTACGCTCTACTCTATGGTAGCCGTTTTTATATCGAGCAATGTCGTAAATCTTGTAGTTGACGGGCTCGACTCCGGCAAGCAGGCTATGATAATCTCGAAGCATTATGAAGAAATCGGCGATTATATCAGTCACGAGCTGCGCCGCGGCTTTACTTATTTGCACGGAAGCGGCGGATATACGGGTTCAGGCGAGGAAGTAATAATGTGCGTCGTAAGCCGATGGCAGATATTCAGACTGCGCAACGCAGTAAACAGGATAGACCCAAACGCGTTTATTATTATAAGTGACGCCTACGAAGTCTATGGTGCCGGGTTCAGGAATAACAAATAAATAAAGCAAGGCGTCCTGTATTTACCAAGTATAAATAAATGCATACGCCAGACCCACGCGCCCGGCGCGTTCGCAGTCATACAAAAGCAGCCAGAAAAATCATGTCATGGACAATCGTAATGTGAAAGCGTATAATATTAAGGAATGTATGCAGACATTCATATTGACCGGAGGAAGCGCTGCACGGCGGTTCCGTCGGAGGAAAGAAAGAGGTCGGAAGAAAAAATGATCGAAATAAGAAAACTGAACTGCGGTCTCCGCATGGTACTCGAAAAGATACCTTATGTTGAATCTGTCACAGCCGGTATATGGGTGAAGGCCGGATGCGTTGACGAGGACGACACATGCAGAGGGATATCGCATTTTATAGAACATATGATGTTCAAGGGCACGGGCGCGAGGAGCGCGCGTCAGATAGCGTCAGACATCGATGCCTTAGGCGCTCAGATAAACGCATTTACTTCAAAGGAAAGCACTTGCTACTACGTAAGGTCGCTCAGCTCAAATCTCGATAAGACATGCGACATCCTGATCGACATGATGACTGACTCAAAGTTTGACCCTGAGGAAATGAAAAAGGAAAAGCAGGTCGTAAAGGAAGAAATAAAAATGGTAGAGGATACTCCTGACGACGACGCGCAGGACATGCTTTACGAGGTCCTCTTTAAGGGCGCGCCGCTCTCAGGCTCTATACTCGGAACGCCTGAAAGCCTTGACGCGTTCACGCACGACGACCTGAAAAATTATATTGCAAGAGAGTATTCACTCGATCATATCGTAGTTTCCATCGCAGGAAACTTTGACGAGGACGCGATATGCGCGCAGTTTGAAAACAAGCTTTCATGCATGACTGCAGCAAAGAAGGAAAAGTCTGCGGGCAATCAGATATACGTTCCGTCTTTCAAGGGCAAGGTCAAGGACATTGAGCAGACTCACATCTGCCTCGGCACAAAGGCGCTTAAATTCGACGACGCAGACACATATACGCTCAACATACTTAACAATATAATGGGAGGTAGCATGAGCTCGCGCCTTTTCCAAAACATCCGCGAGGAAAAGGGCATGGCATACACAGTTTACTCTTACACAGGCTCGCACGACAAGGATGGCTTTTACGCTATCAGCGCGGGCGTTGCTCACGACAAGATCGAGGATACTGTATACGCTATCCGCGAAGAGCTCGAAAACCTTGCAAAGGGCGGCGTTACAGCTGAGGAGCTTGAAATATCGAAGCAGCAGACAAAGGGCGGTCTCATATTCAGCCTGGAAAACACGAGCAACCGCATGGTGCTCAACGGCAAGTACGCGCTCTTCAGAAACCGCGTGAGAACAGCAGAAGAAGCTATATCAGCGATAGACGCCGTTTCAATGGACGACATCGCAAGAGTAGCAGCGATGATAACAGACATCTCGAAATATTCGGGAACTATCGTGAGCCGCAGAGACGTAGATCTCGCAGCGCTTATGAAGTAATGCAGTAATGCAGTAATAAAGTCTTCAGCGCACCGATCAAAGAAGGCGTTAAACTCAGCAAAAACGCCGAGATCCGGCGCGTTTCGCCGGCCCGGCCGGCCCATATATGCGGTGACGCATCAACTGGTAAATTTGTTAATTAACGAATCAAGGAGGTTTACAGAAATGGAATTTTTAGAACTCGCAAAGAAAAGATTTTCAGTAAGAAAATTTGAGGACAAGCCTGTTGAAGAGGAAAAGCTCCAGAAGATCATGGAAGCGGGCCGCGTAGCGCCGACAGCAAAAAATCTTCAGCCGACTAAGGTCTATGTTTTAAAGAGCGCGGAAGCTCTTGAAAAGATCAGAGCGATAACTCCTGCTACATTTAAGGCGCCTGTAGTTATGCTCGTATGCACCGACGAAGCGAACGCATGGGTAAATCCTTTTGATGAATTTAATTCACATGTAATGGACTCGAGCATAATCTGCACTCACATGATGCTCGAGACAGAGGAGCTGGGACTCGGAACTACATGGGTATGCTGGTTCGACACAGAAAAGGTAAAGGAAGCGTTCGGACTGCCTGAGGGCATACAGCCGAGATGCCTCCTGCCGATAGGTTATCCTGCTGCTGACGTTAAGCCGGGTCCTATGCATGCGACAAGGAAGCCTGCAGAGGAAATATTTACTGTACTGTAAGAAAAGGAAGCCTCTTTGTTGCCTGCGAAATATACGGAACGGTTGAAGCCCTGCCCGTATCTTTGATACGGCGCGCAGGTCTCATACAGAAATTGCGCATTTTACGCAGCTTCAGCTGCAGTGTAAAATGCGACAGCGTAGTTCACGAAGTGAACGTAGGAAGGCAGCATAGCTGCCTGTTGCGCGGCTTTAGCCGCAGTGCAATTTTTCAGTTCGTGGTACAGGGAACTTCAGCTACACTTCCCCGTATATTCTCCGGCATTATGGGGCGTCTTTTTGTAGTAATAATAAATATATCAATCTTAGAGACCTGAGATCAAATGATTCGGGTCTCTTTTTTATTTTAGTTTGTTGACTTTTTAAAACAGCAGCGTTACAATGTGCATAGGTTAGAAATACCTAACCCGCTATCCGGAATATTACATATGACGAGCGCGCCCGGCGCGCGGGAAAAGGCGGGAGTAAAATAAACCAAATGATAAATAAACGGCAAAGGTCCGAATGGACGCTTTCCGGGAGGTGATATTTATGTTAGGAAATATAGTCGTTATCCTCATACTTGCAGTATGGGCTGTATGGGCGCTCAAGGTCATAGTGGGCGAAGCGAAAAACGGCGGATGTGTAGGCTGTACAGGCAGTGGATGCGGTGGTTCGTGCTCTGCGTGCAGCGGCGGCTCAGCTCTCGAAGATCTGAACAAGCTCGCGGACAGACTGGCTGCAGAGCGCAGGAGCAGAGAAAACAGATAATTGCAGTTGATAAACGAGAAAAAGCGGAAAGCCGGCGAATGTGTCGGTTTTCCGCTTTTCTTTGCGTAAAAGTTCAAATTTATTGATTTAAAATTCAACTTTATCGTTTTATAAAAATGAAGGATAAATTGCAGTAATAAGGCCTCACACTGACCGGGCCGCCGGGCGGCCGCAGGTTATGATGTCAGCGGCGTTAGCCGCGCATTACTGCATCAGAACAAATATATTGGTATACTGATGTTTTTATGATGGTTTTGTGAAAATTTTCACGTATGTGTTTATATATTCCGAAACTGTGGTAATATACCTATGGCGCTTATGCTTTTATCACTGCGCTGCAGTAAATCTTTGAGAGCATAGAGCGAAAAGGGATTAGAAAAGAAAATATCTTAATAAGACTTTATTGTAATTTTTATTGCGCGCCGTATCAAAGATACGGGCAGGGCTTCAAGCGACCTGCATGCCCACCCGCCTGTATTGGTGTCACGTGTTTACAGTAAAGTATACTTTATTGTCTGTTAAGGTGAAAATTCGGAGGGGATTCATGGTATACTACTATCAGAACAAAAGTGAAAAGAACAGCAATACGCAGGAGAATGGATATATGGATAATTTACAGAAACAGCTTTTAAACAACGCAGTGCTCCCTGAGGATCCTGACGAGATACTGGGAACAGCCCAGCAGCTTCAGCAGGTGCTCATGATGTACAACTGCGCGATACGCGAGGTCAAGACTAAGCTTGAGGTGCTCAATGACGAGCTCTCGGTGAAAAATTCGAGAAATCCTATTGAATTTATAACGTCAAGAGTAAAGAAGCCGATGAGCATAGTTCAGAAGCTTCAGCGTAAGGGCTTTGAGATATCGTTCAAGTCTGTCATGGAAAATCTGAACGACGTTGCGGGCATCAGAGTTATCTGCTCGTTTGTGGATGACATATACGCTGTTGCGGAGATGCTCAAAAAGCAGGACGATGTAAAGCTTATCGAAGTAAAGGATTACATAAAGAACCCGAAGCCTAACGGCTACAGGAGCCTTCACCTTATAATCGAGATACCTGTATTTTTCTCTGACAGCAAGACGAACCTCAGAGTCGAGGTCCAGATCCGAACTATCGCGATGGACTTTCGGGCAAGCCTGGAGCACGACCTTAAATACAAGAAGGAGCTGCCTGATATGGATGAGGTACATATGCAGCTCAAGGAGTGTGCCGAGACTATAGCCGATACAGACAGGAAAATGATGGAAATACGCGACAAGATCGAGCTCAAGCACAGAGAAATGGAAATGAGAGAGCTCGACAAAACAGAGAAAGGAAACGGAGCAGGTTATGTCTGCTAAAGGCGGTAAAAACAACAGCAGCAAGACTAACGCCCTCAGGATGCTGGATGCGGAGGGTGTTGATTACAAGTTTCACGACTGCGATCTGAAGGATAATTTTACAAGCGGCTCTGACTTGGCGCGCATGCTTGGTCAGGATCCGGAGCGCGTGTTCAAAACGCTCGTGACTGAGACTCCGAAAGGGGAGCATTACGTTTGCGTCATACCCGTAGACGAAACTCTCGACATGAAAAAAGCGGCAAAAGCGCTCGGCGAGAAAAAGCTTGAGATGCTCCCACTGAAGAAGCTCCTGCCGCTGACGGGATATATACACGGCGGCTGCTCGCCGATAGGCATGAAAAAGCCGTTCAGGACTGTAATAGACGAAACAGCCCAGCTTTTTGATGCAATGTACGTGAGCGGAGGCAGGCCCGGCCTGCAGATCGAGATAGCGCCGGAAACACTTGCTGCAATAATAAACGCAGACTTTGCAGACCTCACGGTCTGATTTGATCATTCGATCAGGCGGCGTGATAGTAAACATGAAGAGATTCAATGAGATACACGAAATCGACAAGGTAAACAGTTTCGTGAGATTCGGCGTTGGCGTTTCATGGAAAAAGCTGACTGAAACGCTTGCAGCAGAAGGAATGCGTGTGATCATGCCGCTCGCTCCGCGTGCTGAACGCTCAGTTGCCACAGACCACCTCGAAAGAGAAGTAACGACAAATATGGTATACGATTACGGCGAGCCGACACAGTCGATGGAGGTAGTTTTCCCTAACGGAGACATATTCAGAACAGGCTCGGCAAGCTCGCCGATGTTCCCTTACTCGCTTGCGCGCGGCGCGAACCCTGCCGGACCGGGACTTGATTTCTACCGCCTGTTGCAGTGCGCTCAGGGAACGATGGGAATAGTAACGTGGATGGCGGAAGTAAAAGACTGGGAGACACCGGAGGAATTCCCTTATCCTGAAAACTTGAAAAAATTAATGCAGTAATGTATGATAGGGAGCAGGAGGTTTAGAATGGCACGAAAAGTATTATCAGAAGAAACTGCGGACAGGATACAGCAGCTTATCGACAAACAATACAAGCCGGGCGACAAGATACCTGCGGAGATGGAGCTTGCTGCATTCATGGATGTCAGCAGGACTACGATAAGAGAGGCTGTAAAGATCCTCTGCTCACGCAACATACTCGAGATAAAGCGAGGCTCAGGCACATTCGTCTGCAAGAATCCCGGAATGCCGCAGGATCCGCTGGGGTCAAAAGGTATGGACGGTCGCCAGCTCATGAACGAAATATTTGAAATGTCACAGCTCTTTGAGCCTCAGCTTGTAAAGCTGTCTGCACAGAAGGCAGAAGCTGCAGACGTAGAACGTATGAAGCAGCTTGACGCTGAAATGACTGAGCTTATAAGCAGGTACAGAAGCGGCGAATATATACATTCAAACGAATTCAGAAAGCTCGATGTAGAGTTTCACAAGGCAGTGATAGACGGCTGCAGGAACCAGATGATAAGCAAGTCGGCAGACATGTTCCTTGCCACATGCATAGAATGGTACAGCGTATGGACAGACCTTGACCTCGACAGAGTACTTGAGGATTTTGAAAAATACCATCCGTTGATAGTAAAAGCGATTGAGGCTCACGACGCAGAGGAAGCGTACAGGCTCTCCATGGCGCATACTCAGGAGATAATAGATTTCTACAGAGATGGAAGATAATAATAATATAACGTTTAAAAGACATATATCATGCCGGAGAATATACGGATAAGCGTAGTTGAAGTTCCCTGTACACGAACTGAAAAATTGCACTGCGGCTAAAGCCGCGCAACAGGCAGCTATGCTGC
>CAVGAH010000104.1:0-7183 GCA_963627215.1 bacterium
GACAAAGACTGCTTCAAACAGAGTTGAATACAGTGATGAAACAAAGATACCTCTTACAACAGATACAGTAATAAAAGCATGCGCAGAGCTTGACGGCGTATACAGCAGCGTATCGACATTCAACTACGTAGCTAAAGGCAAAACAGCCCCTGTAAGATCAGACAAGGCTCCGCAGATATTCGATGAAGATATAGAGATAACACTCAGCACAGATGCTGACGGCGCAAATATCTACTATACAACAGACGGCAGCGAGCCGACAGCTGAGTCAAAGCTTTACGATGCTCCGTTCACACTTACAGATACAGCGACAGTTAAAGCTATAGCAATGAAAAATGGATTTGATCCGAGTACTGTAGCTGAGTTCACTTATACAATGAGAGGAACTACAGCAGCAGTAACTGCATCACCTGCAGCAGGCAAGATCACGATGCCGGGCACTGTTCTTCTCTCATGTGAGACAGAAGATGCGACTATCTACTACACAACAGATGGAACGGATCCTACAAGAGAGTCATCTGTATACGATGCAGACGGTATACATGTAACAGAAGCAGTCACTGTAAAGGCTATGGCAACAGCACCTGAACTCAAGGACAGCGTTATATCTACATTTGCGTACGAAAAGAAGACAGGATCATCAGGCGGCGGTGGCGGCGGATCGACAACGGCTCCGACAACACCAACGGAACCAACTACGCCTGCGACTCCGACAACACCTGAACAGCCTGCAGGAAATACATCGCTCTTTGACGATGTAACTTCAGGAGCATGGTACTACGATGCAGTCAACAAGGCTAAAGAAAAGGGTATAATGAAAGGTGTAAGCAAGAACACATTCGAACCACAAGGCGGAGTAACGCGCGCTATGTTCGTTACAGTCCTCGGAAGACTTTCAAACGTTGATACATCAGCGTATAAGACTTCAGGCTTCAGTGATGTCGTATCAGGTTCATACTACGAGCCTTACGTAGCATGGGCAAAGGAAAAGGGCATCGTGAACGGCGTGAGCGCAACAAGCTTCGCACCTGACAAAATGATATCGAGACAGGAAATGGCAGTAATGATATCGAAGCTAAAATCGGAAGGAGACGTCACCGTCTCAGAAACAGCGCTTTCAGGCATGACAGACAGCAGTGCTGTAGTATCATGGGCAAAGGATGGAGTTGCATACTGCATCGAAAACGGCCTTATGCAGGGCAAGACAGGCGGAATGTTCGACCCTGCAGGCAAGGCAACGAGAGCAGAACTTGCAGTACTCATCCAGCGCCTGTAAGGATATTACAAAACGTGTGAAAACATTGGTCAAATTGAGGAAAATATGAAAGAAGTAAAAAAAGCTGTTGAACGATCTATGACATTTTTCCTTACTGTGAGCCTTGTATTTGCCGGTTCTCTGCCCACCTGGGCAGAGAACGGCACAGGCTCAGCTAAAGAGGAAAACACAAGCCATGAAAGCAGCCTGACAGAAGATAATGCTTCTCAGCAGGGCGATGCGATAGATAATGAATATATCGTATGGTATGACGGTTTTTTTGAGCAGGACAGTGCTCAGAAGATAAGAAAGAGCAAAAGTAAGAATGCCGCAGACACCGCAGATAAACAGATAAGCCTTCTTATGGCGCAGCCTGAGATACAGGCTGTCGAAGCAGATACAGATACTGAAGGATCTGAAGGTCTGGCGCTTATAAAAGTGGACTCATCGCTGAGCGATGAAGAGGAAAAGGATTTCATAGACGAGCTTGCGTCAGAACCGGGCGTAAAAGCTGTGGAAAAAAATTACAGTGTACATACATTTGTAGAACCTGCATCTGATTCAGACGCGGATGCGGCTGCAGGAAGATACAGCAGTATTCTTGCAGGAGTAACGTCTGATGCCTATGCAGATCAGCAGTATGCGCTTACAAGCGTTCGTGCTGACGAGGCGTGGAACATGATAGACTACAAAACAGCTGCAACAGTAAGAGTAGCTGTAGTAGACAGTGGCGTAGATGCCACACACCCCGATCTCCAGGGAAAAATACTTGATGGATACAATTATGTTGAATACGATTCATCAGGCAGAAAATACAGTACTGATGATGCAAGCGACGATAACGGTCACGGAACTCACGTAGCCGGTATAATCGCTGCAGTGAGCAACAACAGCATGGGAATATCAGGAGTGACAGGCGCACTTGACGTACAGATACTCCCTGTAAAAGTTCTTGATGATGAAGGAAACGGAACGACATACGATGTCGTTAAAGGCATAAAATACGCAGCTGACAACGGAGCGGATTTCATAAACCTTTCGCTTGGATCTAATTATGCGTCGGCTGTAGAAGAGGCAGCAGTAGATTACGCTCTTTCAAAGGGCAGCCTCTGTATAGCTGCTTCAGGAAATGACGGCGCAGACGTGAGCACGAGCTTCCCTGCGGCGTATGATAATGTAATGGCCATAGGCTCGATAGACAGCCAGGATGAACGCTCATACTTTTCAAATTACGGACAGGGTCTCGACCTGACTGCACCGGGTTCTGCGATACTTTCGACTGTTCCGGAGAGATGTGCGGCAGCTCTGCAGGCAGAGGGCAGAAAGGTGTTCGGTAATTCGCGCGAGGGTTATTATGCGATACTCAGCGGAACGTCCATGGCTACACCGTGCGCTACAGGTGTTGCGGTGATATACAAGGCTGTTAACCCTTCAGCTGACTGTACGGATATACGTCAGCATCTGAATGAAACAGCTCGTGACATAGGAGATATAGGATTTGATGTTTACACAGGAAACGGATGTATAGATGCTGCTGCTGCGCTCGGCGAGCCTATAAAGCGGATAGCTGTACGTATGAAGTCTCCGAAGAGCGGCGATGAGATATACGAAAAAACATCGATACATTTCCAGGTAAATACAAATCTTAATATAGATCATGTAGACCTTTACATGAATGAAATATCAGACAGCAAAAAAATAGCAGAGATAGATGTCTCTGACGGTCAGAGCCTGTACGACTATGTACTTGATACAACTAAATATGAGGATGGCGCTTATACGTTCATACTTAAGTCATATACGGCTAATGGCACACCTGTTGGCGAGCCTGCTTCATCAACGGGCGTGCAGATACTGAATGCGATACCTGACGGCTTTGTTGTAGAGGCCAGAGATCCGAAGGGCTCGCCTTCAAATGAAGCTATAGTGGAAATATATGGAATCAGCAAAGCGACTTCGAAATATGAGCTGATATACAGCAGCACGACTACAGATCTCGGTTATGACAGAATAAAAGATACAGATCCTGACAATGAGTATTCTTCATATTCGATGCGTATCACAGGCTCTTACGGAAGCGGAAGCAGTATGTCGTATTATTCGTACAGGATGGATGATATAGAGCCGGGAAGCAAAGTGGTAGCAGATGCGACATCAGCAGCTGCACGTGAAACAGGCTTTTCGATGAAGGACACGGACGGCAGTGAAGTGAATGAACCGTATCTGCTGCTTGCCCCGATAGAAGGCGGCTCAGAAAGCTCAGAAGGTCAGGAGCTCAACGATATGCCTGTATGGACGATATACTCAGACAGTGAGATATACCTGAGCGAGGGCGATTATCACTATGAAACTTACTGGTCGCCGGCGATGTCTGTATCACCTGATTACAGTAAGCCGGGATATTACCTCTCAGGTACGATGTCTGTATCAGGCAATGGAAGTGTTATACATGCTGATTATCATGATGCAGGTATACTCAGATGTAAGGTCGAGGACGGATTTGACGGAATACTTCAGGCTTCTATAGCACTGAATGACAGGATACCGTTCCTGCCGGCAGGATATATAAGAGGTGAGGTCCTTTATCTTACGCCTCAGAAATACGATGTAAAGGGCATAGTTTCACGCGAGATAGACGGTGAGACGTGGAGCGTTGTTCTTCAGAAGAATGATACATACGTTGTTTCAAAGGGCAGCGATGAAACGATAGAATTTTCAGCAAAGGTAGGGCTTACGAAATTTGAGCCGGCACAGAATTCTCTCAGAACGGACAGTGACGGTACTCAGTATATATACAGAGGCGATATATTCAGAACTGTAAATGAAATGAGTGTCGGAGGGGATACTGTAATATCAGGCTTCAGTGGCGATTATCCTACGTTCAGTGTTTATCGTGTACTGGATGACGGAACTGAGGAGCTTGCATATCAGGTGACTGACACATGGCAGGCAAGAGCAAGCACATGGAATTCAGAAAGGCTGTCTGTCTCTACGGGTGCTGTACCTGAAGCAGGTCATTACAGAGCGAAGCTGACGTTTAATGCGGGTCCGCTGGGCGGACTGAGTGAGAAGTATATTAATTTTGAACTCAGGAACCGTTCTGGATCCGATGAGATCGATTCTGTATTGACTATGGGCTCAAATACGACTCTTCCGAGGGCTGAAATGACACTTTTCCGCTGGGATGACGAGGCGCAGAGCTGGGTAAACGCACTGAACGGTGGTGGATCGATAAAATACAGCGATGGTAGCAGGGCTACTCTTGTAGAAAATAATATAACGCTCAACAAGGACGGCATAAACGCAGCTGTTATAAAGTATTCACACAGGAAAAAGGGTACGAACTCGAGCGAGGTATATAACGGATTTCAGATATATTATTACGAATCTGTTGACGATCTGAAGGATATCGATCTCAGTGATGCACTTAAAAGAACTGATATAAGTATTACTGACAATTACGGAAACAGCGCTGCAAATTCTGTAAAATATGCAAATATAGGGTTATCAAGCTCAGGAAACGGAAAGCTCACAGACAGCAGACCGCTGACGGAGACAGAGCTTCCTGTCGGGGCAGTATACATACCTGAGGGAATGTATGGATATGTCTATGCAAACTTCAGGATGCATAATGATGAATATTTCCTGATAAAGTATGATGCTTCTACGGCATCGGAAAATATTGCTCTTGACGGAACTCAGACCAAAAAGGTGACTGTTGAGATACCTGGCGACATGCAGGGAGCTGTGATATATCCTGACATGATGTCAAAGGATGAAGCTTCAGCGCCGGATCTTGATTTTACGGATAAAGCTGAATTCTATCTGTCGGATGGCACGTATTCACCTTATGTTGCACTGCAGACAGCTGATGCATCACAGCAGATAACGGTGAATGTTCCTGAATTTGAACTGAATGCAGACAGAAAGATCGTTATAAGCGGTGATTTTTCTGCGGCGATAGAGCTCAGTCAGACGATTATAAATAAAAAACAGAATATTACAGGAAATGTAAAAATAGAAGACAGCAACGGAAACAGGCTGGTAAATATCGCATCGAAAAACGGAGCGATATACGAGGCGACATCGCCTCAGGCAGTGGCGGGCGCTGACGGTACGGCAGGGAAGCAGCTTTCCGATGTTTCTTATACCGGACTTAAGATCACGCCTGAATATTACGACGGTTCAGGGGATCATTTTGTAAGATTTACATGTGCTCCGGCAGGCAGGGTGATATCTGCAGAGGCGAGATTCACTGTATCGGATGACAGCTCGCATCATAGTGCTATAACTCTGGCAGAGAGCGACGCGTATGATATAACGACTGAAAACGGTCAGGCATGCGCAGTTATACGAAGCGGAAAGGATGGTTATCGTGTTGTAACTGCAGAGATACAGCAGTCATCTGTGGAGCAGCAGATAACATTTACTCTGATACGAGGCGGAACACAGATAGCATCTGCCGGTATAAATGATATATTTGATGAAACAAATAATACGTACAGAACAGGATTTTCTGTAAAAGCCGGTGATAAGATAATCATAACTTCAAGGTTATCATGATCGTGTTTAGCATAAGCTGTTTTGTATTGTAAAGATATAATGAGGATCATGCGGATGAAATATCTGAAAAAATTAATGAGTGGTGTGGTCGCTACGGCCATGCTGTTCTCGGTACCTCTGCCCGCCGCGGCGGGCGAGGTCCCTCCGACAGGCGGAACTGCCGGTGACGGCAGCGGTGCTGAAGGCATTAGTGCATTTGATGTAAGTGCATCGACTGTTGCCGGAGGAATAGAAGGCGCGGTAGTCGGTGTGGAAAAGGCTGTATCGGGCGGATATTACGTACTGGCTACGAAAAATACAGATGCACAGACAGGCGACGATAATTTATCGTCTGACGGACTGTTTGTTTATAAGTATGATGAAAATCTCGAGGAAGCTGAGTACTCATACAGTGTGGAAGAAGGCTCGACCGGACTTGGAAATTATACGGATACAAAGGGCAATACATATCCGTTGTTCCGTGATACTGTAAACAGCATAACTGTAGCTGATTCATATCTGAATGCGCCTTTTGCGCAGGATGCGGAAGGAAACATTTATGTAGCGTATAAGGCTGTCGATCTGAGGACGATGATAGCGCTTTCAAGTGTAAGCAAGCATAAGGATGTATTTCCTGACTGTATATGCGATATCTGTGATCCCCTTAATCAGGGCGCTCACGGAACATGCAGCAGATTGAAGTCTACTGATGGCGACGGTGAGGAAATCGGTGGAACAGGCGATGCAGATGATGCAGTTGAAACAGTTGACACGAATGCAGGCGATACAGATGATACAGACGATGGCTATGACAAGTACGAGCCTGTAGAGGACTGCCCTGTATGCAATGCGTGGCATGAAGCCTATAAGGCTATAAATTCTGCGCAGTCTGTAGTATGCCTGGTAGTAGAAAAGCTCAGCCCGTCGCTTGAGAAGGTAGCTGAGTATAAGATCGCGTATAATATAGGCAGTGCACAGTCAAAGAATGCTCTTACTCCTGTGGCTGCAGCTGTCGGCAAGGATGGCAGCGTTTATATCTCAGGAAGGTCTAATCAGGATCTCCTGAAGGATTATTCACCTGTACTTGATTTTGCTTATTTTAAAAATGTGGCGACACCTGAAACGACTTTTAAGGGCGAACGTTCAAGAGGTTTTGTTATAAAGCTCGATGGAGATCTGTCAAAGGTGACGGCTTCTACATATTTAGGTGGTATGTATGTATACAACCAGAACACAGGTGACTCTGCTGTAGTTTCTTCTCTTGCTGTAAGCGACAGCGGAAGACTTTATGCCGCCGGCGGTGAATATTCAGGTAAGATACCATCAGGCGAAAATGTATTTCAGAGTGCGATCGCGGAAAAGGATGCGTCCGGAAGGACAAGAGAT